>PXDE01000096.1 GCA_003566475.1 PVC group bacterium
ATCCAAGGCGGCGTGGCGGTCGGCAGACCTCCCTTCCCGCCGCAGTCCATGGGGGTGGCGCATGGCCAGACGGCCCCGGCCAAGGACTGCGGTGGCATCGGATCGCCAAGGCCCGGCGTCCACCGCGAGACCTTCCGACTCACCAAGTTGCGTCGCCGCCTCGCCCCGTGCGACACCGCCATGGCTGCTCTGAGGCACATTCCCGAGCTTCCGAAGGCAAGTCGTTGGTCCGCACAAGCATACGACCGAATGGGCGCGGACCCAGCAGTCCGCTGTCTGTGACAGCGGACAGCGCATGGAGCGAGCCGGATCCAGAGGAAGCATGGCCATGGGCCAGACCTTCCACCCGTCAGGCACTGTACACGCGCCCTCGCTGTCACAGACAGCGAGGTACCGGCTGCCTCGCGGCGGCTCCACTTCGTCAATTTGCCTTCATCAATGGTCAATCTTCGGTTTCCCGGAGCCCACATCCCACATCCCACAACTTGTCCGACGAAGCGCCTTGGCGAAGTCGGATCGCGCCCGCCGTCTCACCCGTTATCCGACTGAGCCCAACGGCTCAGGGCCGTCACTGACAACTGATGACCGATCACTGCCTCTACGCCTCGTCCAAGGTCTGGACAGCATCGTCCAAGGTCTGGACACTGCCGATCTGTCGTCCGCCTGAACTCAGGAGCCGGTCCCATGCGTTTTCCCGCCTGTCAGCGTGCCGGGATGGTTGCCGTTGAGCTCGATCAGGGCCTGCCCGCCTGGGAGGCGGAGGAGTGACCACGTCTTTGCCCCGCGCGATCCTGGCCGCCACCCTCCTTTTGGGATCGCTCCAGGCGGCGCGGGCGGACGGGAAGTTCTACTTTGCCGGGGATCTGCATACCTCCATCCGGTGATTCAGGACTGGACGGGGGTGACGGGCTGGCCTAGTCTGACCTCATGCACGGAGCCACCGCATGATCGCCTTCCGGCGCTGGTTCGGGGTCGAGCCCTCGGCTCCGCGGATCCGGCTCGACCTGGACGTGGAGATGGTGCTGATCACCGGCGCGCGCCGGGAGTCCATCTGGGCGACCTACGACGACCAGGACCGGATGAAGCGCCTCATCGTGCAGACCCGGTCCCAGGGGCGGGGACGGCCGAGGTTCACGCGTCTCTTCACCTGACTCCGTCTTAGGCTCCGCCTTGCATTCATTCCCGATCCTCGGAGATCAGGTCGGTGACATCGGCGTCACCGGGATTGGGCCGGAACGCGCCAGTTCGTTCAAGGCGGGCGAACGCGGGGCGCGTCTTGCGGCGGTTCCAGAATTTCCGGGGCGCGTCGGTTCGGGAACCCGGGTCGAGTTCGCGGACGAGGGCATGCAGCACGACATCCTTCAGGGTCTGGCCACTCTCCACCGCGTGAATCTTCGCCTTGCGGTAGAGTGGCTCGGGAATGTCGATGGTCGTCTTCATGGTCAAAGCATCCCTCCTGGACGGGTTTCCGTCAACCTGTGTTTCCGTCCGAGGGCCTGCAGCCCCCACACCGCCAGAAACAGCGCCAGCCCCAGAGTCCGGGCGGGTTCGCGGCCGATCCAGGACTCGACCAGGCCGGGGCGGAGGGCGAGGAGGATGGCGGCCACGAGCAGGCCGGACTCCCAGATCCGGTTGCGGCGGAGCAGCCAGCCCTGGGTGAGCGAGGCGAAGGCGAACATGGCCGCCGTGCCGGTGATGAGGATCCAGATGGGCCGCAGCCAGCCGGTGATGTCCCAGAGCAGAAGGTCGGTGTTGAACACGAACAGGAAGGGCAGCAGGGCGGTCCGGCTGTCGTAGAGGAACCCCTGGATGCCGGTGCGGATGGGATCGGCCCCGGAGATGGCGCTGGCCGCGTAGGCGGCAAGCCCCACCGGCGGGGTGTCGTCGGCCAGGATGCCGAAGTAGAAGCAGAAGAGATGGGCGGCGATGAGGGGGATGCCCAGCCCCAGCTCGTTGCCCAGGGTGTAGATGGCCGGCGCGGTAAGGGTGGCCATGACGATGTAGTTGGCGGTGGTGGGCAGGCCCAGGCCCAGAAGCAGACTGGCCAGGGCGGTGATGATCAGGAGCAGGGGCAGCGACCCCATGGCCAGCACCCCGATGATCTCGGTGATGGCGCTGCCCAGACCCATGGTGACGATGCCCACGATGATCCCGGCCGTGGCCACCGCGACCCCGATGCCCATCATGTTGCGCCCGCCCGCCGAGAGCCCCGCCACCACGTCGCGGCATCCGTCGGCCAGTCCCCGGCCCGCCGCGTCTCCTTCCCGGCACGACCGGATCACGCGCCGGACCACGATGAGGCCGACCAGAGCGAGCAGGGCGTGGTAGGCCGACAGCTCGGCGGAACGGCGGAGGATGACGAGCTGGTGGAGAAGGAAGGCCAGCGGGATCAGGAACGGGGCGCCCTCGGCCAGGGTCCGGAAGAAAGGGGGGAGCTGGCTACGGGGAACCGCGCCCAGCCCCTGCTTGTGGGCCTCCAGATGCACGATGAACAGCAGGGCGAGGTAGGAGATCAGCGCGGGCACGAACGCGGCCCGGACCACCTCGAGGTAGGGCATGTTGCAGTATTCGGCGATGATGAACGCGGCCGCGCCCATGACCGGGGGCATGAGCTGCCCGTTGGTGCTGGCCGCCACCTCGACCGCGCCCGCCTTGACGGCGGAGAAGCCGGACCGGACCATGAGCGGGATGGTGAAGGTGCCGGTGGTGACCACGTTGGCGATGCTCGATCCCGAGACCATGGCGGTGAGCCCGCTGGACACCACAGACGCCTTGGCCGGCCCGCCGCGGAACCCGCCGAGCAGGCTGTAGGCGAGCCGCATGAAGAACTTCCCCCCGCCCGCGCGGTCGAGCATGGCCCCGAACAGCACGAACAGGAACACGGTGCGGGCGGAGACCCCGAGGGGGATGCCGTAGATGCCCTCGGTGCCATGGCTGAGCTTGCCCAGCACCCGGTCCAGGGTGGCGCTGCGCATGGAGAGCACCTCGGGCATCCAAGGGGCGCCGCTCACGAAGCTGTAGAGGATGAACACCCCGGCCAGGATGGGCAGGGCCGGCCCCAGCGCCCGCCAGGCCGCGCCCAGCAGGAACACGGTCAGCACGATGCCGGTGATGCGGTCGCGCGGGCTCATCATGCCCTGGCGGGTGGCGATGCCGTCCTGATCGAGGGCCAGGGCCAGGGCGGCCAGGGCGGCCACGGCGGCGAGGACCAAGTCCGGCCAGGGCACGCCATCGGTGCGGATCAGCCAGCGCAGTCCGGGCCCGCGGTCGGCGAGCCGGGCCCGGATGCGCCCGGCCCCCAGCGCGGGGTAGCTGAGATAGACCAGCCCGGCGGCGAAGGCCAGATGCACCGACCGCACGGTCTCGCTGCCGAGCAGGAACCAGCGGCCGAACAGATAGGGATCGGCCACGGCGATCTGGAACAGGGACCAGCCGATGGCCACGGCGGCGATCAGCCATCCCCGGGGACCGTCCACGGGACGGACACCGGTCTCCCCCCGGACGTACTTCCCCGGCAGGGAGGCCTCAGTCTGGGCCATCGGCCAGCAGCCCCAGCTCCCGGAAGGCCCGCTCGGCCCCGGGATGAAGCGGCGCGGTGAGTCCCGTCCGCATGGTCTCGGCCCGCAGACCGGCCAGAGCCGGGTGGAGATCCCGGAACGATTCGAGGTTGGAGAGCAGTTCCCGGGTCACCGCGTACACCGTCTCCTCGGGCACCCGGGCGGAGGTGACGAGGGGGGTCACCAGCCCCACCGACACGGTGTCCTCCTCGTTGGTGGCCTGGGGATACATGTCCTTGGGCAGCAGGGCCTCGGCATAGAACGGGAACCGCTCGAACAGCTCCGCCGAGGGCCGGATGGGGACGAACCGCACCCGGCGGCGTCCGGCCGTGGCTTCCTGAATGGCCCCGTTGGGATGGCCCACCGTATAGAAGAAGGCGTCGAGCCGGTCGTCCTGAAGCTGGCGCGGCGCCTCCGGCGCGTTGAGGGACTCCGCCCGCAGCTCGGCGGGGTCGATGCCCGCGTCGGCCAGGATGTCCAGGGCGTTGGCCCGGTGCCCGGAGCCCGGATTGCCCAGGTTGACCCGCCGGCCCCGAAGGTCGGCCAGCTCGCGGATGTCCGCGTCCTCGGCGGCAACCAGGGTGATGATCTCCTGATGCAGGCTGAGCACCGAGCGCAGATCGGTCTGGGGACGGCCCTCCCACTCCCCGGTGCCGGTCCAGGCCTGGTAGTGCCGGTCGGACTGGGCCATGCCGAAGTCGAGGTCGCCGGAAGCCACCGCATTGAGGTTGTAGACCGAGCCGCCGGTGGACTCCACCGAGACCCGGATGCCGTAGGTAGCGGACCGGGCGTTGACGAGCCGGGCGATGGCCCCGCCCACCGGGTAATAGACCCCGGTGACCCCGCCAGTGCCGATGGTGGCGAACCTACGCGACTCCCCGCAGGCGGTAAGGCCGCGGGCGAGCAGGATGGGCGCAAGAAGGCAGAGCAGACGTTTCATGGGGATCCTCCGCATGGGGGCTGAGGTGTGCGAAGGACCATAGCGCGGGAAGGGAGGGGATGCGAGGAGGGAGTGTTCGGGGTTCAGTGGTCAGTGAAGGCCGCTGGTCCGGTGGGCCAGCCGGATGAGGGGTGAGACGGCGGGCGTGATGCGAGATCCGCGATGCGGGATGCATGCCAGTACCTCGCTGTTCCCGCCCCGCGGGACGGACCGCGCGTGGAACGAGCCAGCCTGGGCGGAAGAGAAGCCATGGTCGGACCTTCCTCTTGCCAGGCGCGGCTCATGCGGCCTCGTCCCGCCC
>PXDE01000055.1 GCA_003566475.1 PVC group bacterium
CGTCCAGCAGGACGGCGGCCAGCCGGCGGCCCCAGGCCTCGGCCCGCGGGCCGGGCCGGGTGCAGGCGCGGCCCGCCTCCCAGCCCACCACCACCGCCGTGCCCCGGCCCACGGCGTTCACGGTGACCGCCGGCGTGCCGTGCGCATAGGTGTCGGCCACCTTCGCGGTGGTGGGGAGAAGGTCCGCCGTGTAGCCGTGGATGGGGTCGTCCCCCATCCGCCAGACCACGTTGTTGCCCGAGTACTGGAGGTCGGACACCTCGACCCCGAACAGGGCCTCGAACGCGGTGCCGGCATGGGTGCGGATCATCCGGCCCCGATGGGTGTAGCACCCGCCGGGCATGTCCAGGACCACCCGGCCCCCCTGCTCGGCGTAGTCGCGGAGGATGGCGAGCAGCTCCGGGTTCAGGCCCAGGAACCCGGGCAGGACGATCACCGGGTAGCGCGGGGCCAGGCCCTCGCGGAGGTTGGTGGCGGTGACGTATTCGAAGGGGATGGAGGCGTCGATGCAGGCCCGCGAGGCCCCGATCCGCGCCTCGACCGGGAAGTGCTTGAACACGGTGCGGTTGAACTCGCTCATCCCCGCCCAGGTCGCCTCGTTGTCCCAGTCCATGGCGATGCCGACCTGGGGCTCCTTGTGGGCCTGCCACAGCTCGTCGCGCCAGCGGTTGGCGGCCTGGGCGATCCGTCCCACCTGGCGCGTGCGCTCGCACACCTTCTCGTTGCGGTCGAGCAGGGCGTATTCGCCCCCTTCGACCCCGGCCTGCCGGGCGTTCCAGGCCCAGAGCCCGGCCCCCCGGCATCCCGCCGCGAGGTAGCTGAACAGGAGCTGGGTCATCACCCCCGCGTCCACGGTATAGCCGGGCTGGCGGTCGCGCACCCACTCGAACAGCGGGGCGTTGGAGCCGGAGGTCTGCTGGGGGCCGCCGGTGGACTCCCAGGGCGCGGTCCAGCCGCCCTTGTTGAGATCGGCCACGAAGCTGGCCTGCATGTAGACCGGCCGGGCCACCTCGAAGTAGGTCTCCTCGAAATGCCAGCACAGGTGGATGGACGGATAGAACGAGCCCGCGTCCTTCATGGCCCGGGCGATCCCCTCCATGTCCGTGCCCCGGCTGGCGAAGGGCAGGAACAGGCCCATCTCCCCGCCGGACCGGTGCGGCTCGTGCGGATCGCGGTCCAGGCCCTGCCGGCAGGTCGCGGCCACGTCCCGGTTCTTGAGGTCGGCCTTGAACCGCAGGATGTCGCGCACCCGGCCGTAGTCGCGCTTGTTCGTCACCGCCTTGAGATCGCGGACCTGCTCCCAGTCGGTGAAGGCCCCGACCGGCCCCTGCGAGTCACCCCGCATGAACACGTCCATGTTCCAGGCCTCGTTCAGCTTCTGGAGGTCCCCCTCGTAGGTTGCCTGAAGCCAGTCCACATACTCGTCCAACGCCCATTCCGGCAGGTCGGCGTTGGCCCCGTAGGCCCCGGCCACCGTCTTCTTGTCCTGGGCGAACATCCCCTCCTGGGCCTCGGGGTTGAGCTTGAGCTTGGGCCGCCCGATCCGCTTCTCCAGCACCGCCCGCTGATGGGCCACCATGGCCGGGTGCCGGTGCTTCTCCTCGCGGGGGAGGGCGGGGTCGATCCCCAGCTCCGCGCACAGCTCGTCGGTGACCGGGTCCCAGCCGCCCTCGCCATACCACCAGGCCACCAGGCCCTCCTCGAGGGCCATGGCCTCGAGCCGGGCGTTGGTCCAGATGGGGCTGGGCATGAACTGCTTGATGGCGTTGAACCCCAGCTCCCTCATGGTCCGGAAATGCCATCGGATGGTGGCCTCGTCCATCTCATCGCGGGCGATCAGCACCGACCCGAACGGCATGGGGGCGAGGGCCCGGAACTCGCGCTGCCGGGGCGAATCGTTCACCGCGTCCACCTGCGGGTGGCGGAAATCGTGGTCAATCGGGGCGATCACGGGGGAGGTCTTGGGCGTAGTCATAGCCCGCCATGTTCGGCCAGATCGCCCCGGAAGGGCAAGCCTTGCGGGCTTTTGCACGTCCTGTGGCGATGGGGTCAGGCCTTTACCCTTTCCATCGCCCTCTTCCACACGTCTGAACGATGAAGACGTGGAGGATGGCAAGGGTAATAGGCCTGACCCCATCGCCGCTCCATCGGAACGGAGCGCCCGTCTGGCTTGTGCGGATCGCCGGGACGGGTAGACTGCGCGGCATGGAATCCGCCGACGCACGCCGTGAACTGAGCCTGGCCGCGGAGGCGACAGCGGGGGCGCCGGTCTTCGCCCCGGACCGGCCGGTGGCCCTGGCCCGGGCCCCGGGAAGGCTGGACGTGATGGGTGGGATCTCCGACTACAGCGGGGCTCTGGTCCTCCAGATGCCGCTGCGGGAGGCCGCCCGGGCCATGGCCCAGCCGGCCGAGGATGACCGTCTGTTGGTGGTGAGCCCCGGCGGCGATGACGTGCACCGGCGCTCCGTGTTCCGGGCCCGGTTGTCCGACCTGCTTCCCGGCGGCGAACCATTGGCCCCGGAGGCCGCCCGGGCCTGGTTCCACCGCGATCCCCTCGACGCCTGGGCCGCCTACGCGCTGGGCCCCCTGCTGATGCTGATGCGGGCCAAGGGCCTGCGCCCGACCCAGGGCCTGTCCCTTGTCCTGATGTCGGACGTTCCGGAAGGCCGGGGCGTCAGCTCCTCGGCGGCGGTGGAGGTGGCCTCGCTGCTGGCGGCGGCGGGGGCCTACGGGGTCGATCTGGATCCCGACGAGGCGGCCCGGCTGGCCCAGCAGGCCGAGAACCTGGTGGCCGGGGCGCCCTGCGGGATCATGGATCAGATGACCTCCGTGCGCGGGGAGGCGGGCAAGCTGCTCGCCCTGCTCTGCCGCCCCGCCACCGTCGAGGGGCAGGTGACCATTCCCCCCGGCCTGGCCGTGTGGGGCCTCGACTCCGGTGTTCGTCATTCCGTGGGCGGAGCGGCCTACGCCCGGGTCCGGGTGGCCGCGTTCATGGGGTCGCGCATCCTCAACCACGACGCGCCCGACCTCGCCGCCCACACCCATCTGGCGGAACTTTCCCCCTCGCTCTTCGCGGATCGCCTGCTGCCTCTGCTCCCGGAATCCCTGTCCACCGAGGCGTTCGAACGGGTGTACGGCGAGACCGGCGATCCCGTCGCCCGTCCCCAGCCCGAGACCCGCTACCCAATCCGTGTCTGCACCCGGCACCCGATCTACGAGCACCACCGGTCGCAGGTCTTCCGCGAGATCCTGGCCGACGGCGCGGCGCGCGAGTCCGCCCGCGAAATGCTGGGCGAGCTGATGCTTCAGTCGCACGCCAGCTACTCCGACTGCGGCCTGGGCTGCGCGGAGACGGATCGGATCGTGGCCGAGGTGCGCCGCCTGGGCCCGGCACGGGGGCTGTATGGGGCGCGGATCACCGGCGGCGGCAGCGGAGGCACTGTGGCCATTCTGGGCCGGGCCGAAGCGGGCGACGCGATCCGCGAGGTCGCCGACGCCTACGCGGCCGAGACCGGCCGCACGCCCCGCATCTTCGAAGGCAGCTCGGACGGGGCCTGGGCCGATGCGGTTCATGAGCAAGGAGAGACACATGGCGGAGCGTGAGTTCGTAGGCTTCGGCTTCGGGCCGATCCAGGCGGGGCTGTTCCTGGCCGAAGCCCGGGCCAGTGGCGGGTTCGGCACGCTGACCGTGGCCGAAGTGATGCCCCAGGTGGTCGAGGCCGTGCGCCGGGGCGGCGGGCGGTATGTCGTGAACGTCGCCGAGACGGAGGGCATCCGCACGGTGACCGTGGACGGGGTCGAGATGCGGAACCCCACCGTCCCCGAAGACGCCGAGGCGCTGGTGGAGGCCATCGCCCGAGCCTCGGAACTGGCCACCGCGCTTCCCAGCGTGGAGTTCTTCGGCCGGGGCGCTCCGTCCCCGGCCCGGCTGCTCGCCGAGGGATTCGCCCGCAAGGCCGCCGACCCTTCCCTGCCCGCCGCCGTGGTCTATGCGGGCGAGAACCACAACCACGCGGCGGAGATCCTGGAGCGGGAGGTGCGTAGCGAGGGCCTGTCCTTCCCGGAGGACCGGGTCCAGTTCCTGAACACCGTGATCGGCAAGATGAGCGGTGTGGTCGAGCCCCGCCCCGGCCTTCCCGCCGCCGTTCCGGGGGGCAGCCGCGCCTTCCTGGTCGAGGCGTTCAACCGAATCCTGGTCACCCGCATCCGCATCCCCGGGTTCCAACGAGGCGTCGCCGTGTTCGAGGAGAAGCCTGACCTGCTGCCCTTCGAGGAGGCCAAACTTTATGGACACAACGCGGTGCATGCCCTGCTCGGCTACCTCGCTCTCGACGCCGGGTGCGCCCTGATGTCCGACCTCCCCGCTCATCCCGACCTGCTGGCCCTGGGCCGGGAGGCGTTCCTGGACGAATCCGGCGCGGCGCTGGTTCGGAAGTACGCCGGCGTGGATCCCCTGTTCACGGCGGACGGGTTCCGAGCCTACGCCGAGGATCTCCTGGTGCGGATGGTCAATCCGCATCTGGAGGACCGGGTGGACCGCGTGACCCGCGACCCCGCCCGCAAGCTGGGCTGGCACGACCGGCTCATCGGCGCCATGCGCCTGGTTCTGGGCCAGGGCCTCACGCCCCGCCGCTTCGCCGAAGGCGCGAGATCCGCGGCCCGCCGGGCGTTCGGGGACGACGCGGAGGCCGGGCTGCGGGATCTATGGAAGGCCGAGGATCCTGATCCCGAGGAAGTGGAGGCAGTGAGGAGGCTGATTCTGGGGTGAGGGTTCAGGGTTC
>PXDE01000103.1 GCA_003566475.1 PVC group bacterium
GGACGGTGAGGATGCTGCCGAACAGCCAGCCCATGAGATCGCCGGGATAGCCGGGGGTGAGGTCGATCAGGACCACGCCCATGGCCATGCCCATGGCCCAGAGCACGCCGATGAGACTGTCGCGCCGCTCTCCGGAGCGCCGTTCCACCGCGCCCAGCCCGAGCGCCGCCACCACTCCGAAGCCGAGGGCGGAGTGGAAGGGGTTCCAGCCGAAATAATAGCCCAGCCCGACGCCGCCGTAGACCGCATGGGCAAGGCCGGCGGTGACGAACACCACCCGGTTGAGCACCACCAGGCAGCCGATCAGGCCGCCCGCGACGCACACCAGCAGGCCGGCGAGCAGGGCCCGGCGGAAGAAGAGATCGGACAGGGGATCGATGAGCCACTCAACCATGGACATGGGCTCCCGAGGGGTCGGTGGGATGGGTGGCCAGGACCCGGTGGGGCACGCCGTGGGCGACCAGATCCACGGGACAGCCATAGGCGGCCTCGACCATGGCGGGGGTCAGCTCGTGGCTGCCATGATAGTGGAGGGTGCGGTTGAGGCAGCCCACGGTCTTGACGTAGGCGGAGATCACCCCGACGTCGTGGGTCATGATGATGATGGCCACCGGGTCGCAGAGCGCCTTGAGGTGCTCGTAGATGGTGGTACGGGCCCGGGGGTCGACGCTGGCCGTGGGCTCGTCGAGCAGCAGCAGCTCGGGCTCGGCGGCGAGGGCCCGGGCCAGCAGCACCCGCTGCCGCTGCCCGCCGGAGAGGGCCCCGAAGGACTCCCGGCGCAGATCCCGGGCGTCCAGGGCCTCCAAGGCCCGCTCGGCGCGGATACGGTCATCGCGCGAATAGGGCCGGCCCAGTCCCCGGCGGCCCAGGCGGCCCATCAGCACCACGTCCTCGACCCGGATGGGGAACGCCCGGTCGAAGGCCAGTTCCTGGGGCACGTAGCCCACGCGGTGGCGGCCCGCCCGGGGCGGCTTGCCCCAGAGCCGGACCTGGCCGCAGGTGGGCGGGAGCAGGCCCAGCAGCACTCGAAGCAGGGTGGTCTTCCCCCCGCCGTTGGGGCCGAGGATGCCGATGAAGTCCCCCGGGGCCACATCAAGGCCGATGTCTTCGATCACCGGTTCGCCCCCGTAGCCCGCGAACACGCCGGACAGGCGGATGGGAAGGGCGGGCGATATCATGGTCCGGGCGCTTCGAGAGCCCGGACCAGCGCCTCCAGAGCGTCTTCGAAACGACGCGGGGTCGCGGTGACCGACGCCAGCCGGAGGTTCAGGGCCCGGGCGATGGTTTCCGCGCCCCGGAGGGGGAACTCGGGCTGGGTCACCAGCACCCGCACGCCCTTGTCCCGGGCCTCCTGCATGAGCCGGGCCAACTGGGCCGGACTGGGCTCCTTGCCGTCCGTCTCGATGGAGATCATGGTCAGTCCGTACTCGTGGGCGGCGTAGGCGAAGGCGGGGTGGTAGACCATGAACGCCTTCACCTCAAGCGCCTCGGCCCGGGCGGCCAGGGCCCGGTTGGCGTCCGCCCACCGCGCCTCGGACGCCCGGAGCCGCTCGGCCACGGTCTCGGCAAGGTCGGGCCGGACCCGGACAATGGCGTCCGCCGCCGCCCGGGCCATGACCGGAGCGTTGCGGTAGGACAGCCAGATGTGGGGGTCACCTTCCTCGGGGTGGTGATGGTGGTCGTGGCCTTCATGGTCGTCGTCATCGCCATGCCCGTGAAGGCAGACCACGCCGGCCAGGCGGTCGACCCGGGCCCCGATATCGACATCCCGCAGTCCGGGCTGGGCAGCCCGGAACCGGGGCAGCCACGCCGTCTCGAAGGTGGCGCCGGTATGCAGCAGCACCTGAGCGCCTCGCAGCGCCCGAAGCTGGGAGGGCCGGGGCTCGAACCGCTCGTGGGAGGCCCCCGGAGGCACCAGCACCAGCACCTCGACGGCGTCCCCGGCCACCGCGTCGACCAGCCCCTGCAACGGGGGGAGAGTCACCGCGATCACCGGCTTGTCCGCGGCGGCAAGAACCCAGGGGCCACCCCAGGCCAGGGCGATAAGGAGGGGAAGAAAGCGTCGCATGTCAGAAGCGCTCCAATTGAGAATCCACTTTCATTTAGCACGGGCGGGCGACGGATGCAAGCGCCGGGGAGCAGGCTTTCTGGCGAAACTGGGGTAGGCCAGTTCCCAACCGCTTTCGCACCGTCCTCTCACCGCCTGCTCATCACTGGGGCGCATCGTGGTCGCACAACCTTGGAGGACATGTGATGATGACGATGCAGAGACTGACCTGGATGAGCATGGCGGCGGCCGGCCTGGCCGCGATCACGGGATGCACGCAGACCACCCGTACCGGGGACACGGCGGCGACCGCCGCCGGCCCGACGGCTGTGGCGGCCACGGCGGCGGCGACGGCCCCCGCCCCTTCGGACTACTACGCGGAGCTGATGCACAACGGGCGGCTCCATGTGGTGGGCGGCCCCGAGTCCCACGAGCGGGTGAAGGGCGGCCGCAACCTGACCTTCAGCCGCAATATCCTGGGCATGGGCCGGGACGGTGGCACCCTGGTGGTCGAGATCGACCCCAAGGACGACAGCTTCGGCGACCGGCTGGTGAACGAGTACTACCGGCGGAACTACTACGCCGAGCATGAGCTGAATGGCCGCCTCCACGTGCTGGGCCATCCGGACTCGCTGGCCCGGGTGCGGGACGGGCGCAGCCTTACCTTCAGCCGCAACATCCTGGGCAAGGCTCCCGGCGGCGGCACCCTGGTGGTGGAGATCGATCCCCGCGACGACAGCTTCGGCGACCGGCTGGTGGCCGAGTTCGATCGGCGTCACGCCCAGAAGTAGCCTTTCGGACCCTCCCCCGGCGGCCCTGCGCAGCGTGCGGGCCCGCCGCGCCCCCCGAGCCGCCCCGATCCGTCGGGGCGGCTCTTTGCGTGATGGGCGGCCGCCCGTGACCATCCAGCGGCTCAACTCACGCGTGCATTCCCGGGCGTCCCGGCCTATGCTCGCGGGCATGGACATCTCACCTGCTCTGCGAATCCTCGGCCTGGCCATCGGCGGTCTGCTCGCCGCCGGTCCTTTGGCCGCCTATCCGCCCATCGGCGGGGTCAATTCCGCCGAACCGAAACCGCCCCCGCCGTTCGTTCTGGAACTGGCCGAACTGGCCTCGGGCGATTTCGCCATCCGCGTGCCCACCGGCCGGTACGAGGCCCCGCCGGGCGGCGCGCCCGCCTACCGCGTTCCCGGCCCCGTCGCCGCCTTCCGGGGCCCGGATGGCGCGTGGCGCGGGCATGGCTATCTCGAGACCTATCCCCGGGTGCTCGCCTTCGAGGGGACGCTGGCCGAGGGCCGGGCCGAATTAGCCTACCGGTTCGAGGACGACCGGTCCTACCGCGTGGTCATCACCTCCGTCTCCGGCGGCTGGCGGCTGGAGGAGACCTCCGACCTCGGGCCCCGCAACCTGTTCGTGTTCGACACCACCGAGAACTGGCGGGCGCCGGCCGGGCTGACCGTGGACGGCGAGGCGGACCACCATGCCTTCCTCACGCTTCCCTGCTACTACGACAAGCCCGAGGTCACCATCCGGCCCGTCCGCCTGGCCGAGTCGCCGGGCGACCAGCCCGCCCTGCTCGGCGTGCTTCACCCGGACCCCCGCCATCGCGACGTGCTCGCCGTCTGGATGGAGCAACCCGCCGCCTGGACCGGCGCCGCCACCATGGGCGCCCAGCTCTGGCAGCGGCGGCAGCATCCCGGCGACCCGTCCAGCCGCCATTTCCTCGGCCCCGAGACCAAGAGCGACTCCACCCCCAATCCCCGCACCGCCGAACTGCTCGGCACCTCGCTGTACGAGGGGAGGGTGACCTTCGAGTTCAGCCTGGGCCGCGGCACCCGGACCATAGTGTTCGGGGTGTTCTCCAGACCTGAAGACCTCGAAGAGCTTCCCGACCAGATCAAGGCCCGGATGAGGGAGGAGGGGCCATGAACCGGTACACGTTTCTTGCCGTCTTCGGTTCGCTTGTCGTATTCGCGCTGCTTTCTGCAACGGGCCTGGCCGGTCCGTTGCTCGTGAATGACTATGTGGGCATCGGCTACGAACGCGAGCCGGTGTCGTTCGACGTGGCGCTCGATCCGCCGCGCCCACTGGCGCGGATCGGCCTCAACGAGGCCCCCAGTCAGACCGAGATCCTCGAGGGCACGCCGGATGCGGTGTCCAAAGCCCGGATCTGGACCCTCATCACCTCCGGGGAGCCGCAGCAGTTCCGGTTCACCGTGGCCGATGGTCCGGGCCCGCAGGCCCCCAGCCCCTTCACCCGGGCCGAGGCCGAGCCGGTCGAAGGCATCGCCATGGCCGAGGTGGCCAATGGCGCGGTGCGGGTCCGGGTGCCGGTGGGTTCGGTCGATTTCGATCCCCCGATTTCCGCCCTCCGCGTGCCCGGCCCGGTGGCGGCCATCGGCTATGGCGACGGGCCATGGATCGGCGACGGCTATCTCGACACCATGGTCCGCATCCGCTCGGTGCGCAGCGAGGTTCGCGAGGGGCCAGTGTTCTGGGAGGTTGTGGTCACCTACCAGGGCGAGGAGGACCACCAGACCTACCGGGCGGCGGTGCGGCTCACCCCGGGCAAGCCCTACGCCGCGCTCACCGAGGATTTCTCGTTCGGCGGGGCCTCGCGCTTCGTGTTCAGCTATGGCGACTGGGCGGCGGACCGGTTCCTCACCAACCGCGACGGCGGCATGGGCGACCCCGCGCCGGTGACCGA
>PXDE01000156.1 GCA_003566475.1 PVC group bacterium
AGCAGCTCGTCCGGACCGTGCCCCTCGAGCAGCACGCGCACATGGCGCCCCACCTCGCGCAGCAGAAACCATGCGGGGAGACGGCCCCGGATCGGGGTGGGGCCGTCGTGGTGCCAGACCAAGGCCTCGATCGCGTCCGGAACGGAGGCGGCTTCGGGTTCGACACGCACGAGGCGGACCTCGCCCAGGGCGTCCGCCACCGCCTTCGCGTAACCGCTCTCGTCCCACTGGGGGAAGGTCGGGGAATGCAGGCTGAAGAGATAGGGCCGAACGCCCGCCCAGGGCCGGGCCAGCATGGTGACCATCGATGAATCCACGCCGCCGCTCAGCGCGAATCCCACCGGCACATCGCTGCGCAGCCGAAGCCGCACCGACTCGGCGAGCAGCGCCTTCAGCTCCTCACCCGCCTGGCCGGGCCGAAGCGGCGGCCCCGGTTCGCCCGGCGCCGGTTCCCAGTATCGCCGCTCCGTCGCAGGACGACCGTTCCGGAACCGGAGCCATGTCCCCGCCCGCACATGACGGACGCCCGCGAGGAACGTTCGGGCCGCCCCCTGCGGCTGGCCTCCGGCCAGAAAATGGATCAGCTCGTCCTCGTCCGGAACCGCCTCCTCCGGAAACGCGGCCAGGATGGCCTTGGCTTCGGAGGCGAAGGCCAGGCGGCGGCCGCGCTCGCTGACGACCAGAGGTTTGATGCCCATCCGGTCGCGACTTAGAAGAAGCTCCTCCTCCCGGGCGTCCCAGAAGGCGAGCGCCCACATCCCGTTGAAGCGGGAGAGGGCGTCCGGTCCCCAGCGGACCAGCGACGCGAGCACCACTTCGGTATCCCCGGAGGACCGGAACCGGACCCCCTGGCCTTCAAGTTCTCGCCTCAGTTCCAGGTAGTTGTGGACCTCGCCGTTGTAGACCAGCCAGTGCCGGCGGTCGGCGGTCGCCATGGGCTGATCAGCTGCCGCCGTGGCATCCAGGATGGTGAGCCGGGCATGCCCCAGCCCGAGCCCGCCATCCGTATACACGCCCTCCCCGTCGGGCCCCCGGTGGCGGATCATGGCGATCATCCGTCGGAGCGATTCGGGATCCGCCGCCCGCCCGTCCCGCCACCAGATGCCCGCGATTCCGCACATGGGAAGGCCTCAGGCCGAGTCCCGTGACAGGTTGCTCTCTCCGGGCTCGACCGTCCTCCGGGGAGCCCTCCGGTTCCGGTTGCCATGGCGCCCGGAGCCGTGCCAGAGTAGGGGAGTCAGGGAGGTCATCCGCCGCACATGGATGTGAACAGAGCAAGCCGGATCTGCATGGTCGCCGCTATCCTTACCGGGATCGGCTGCGGGAGGCAATCTCCGCCCCCGGCGGGCTCCGGCACCTATGCGGCGTCGTTCCGGGACGCGCACCACCTGTACGAGCCGGCCGGGCGTCCGGGCGGCCTCACCGTGGACCGGCCGGACGAACCGGTGGCCTGGGTCAACGGCCGTCCCGTACCGCGGCGGGATCTCGCGGCCGCCATGGTGCGCCGCATGGCCCAGGTTCCTGGCGGCCTGAGTCCGGAGCGGCTCCGGGAGGCCGAGGCCGCCGTCGGCCGGGCGGCGTTCCAGGACGTGGTGGTGCAGAACCTCCTGCACCAGGAGGCGTCCGCCCTGCCGTCGCCGCCGCCCGAGGAGGTGGAGGCGGTGCTGGCCGGCCTGGCCCGCCAGGTGCCGGAGGGGCGGACACTCGACCAGGTCCTGGCCGCCCAGGGGCTTACGGCGGGTCAGGTGCGGACTCAGATCGAAGGCCAGCTCCGCATGCAGCGGCTGCTGCGGGAACGGGCCGGCGAGATTCCCGCGCCGTCGGCCGACGAGGTCGAGCTCTTCTTTGTCGAGAACCAGGAGCGGTTCCAGATTCCCGAGCGCGTGGTGTTCCGGCACCTGCTGGTGCGGGCGGGGGCGGAGGCCGGGCGATCGGCCGATGAGGCCCGGGAACGGGCGCGCGCCCTGCGCGAACGCGCCGCCGCCGGGGAGGACCTTGGCGGCCTGATCCGGGAGGCCTCGGACGACCCGGCCGCCCGCGAGGGGGAGGGGCGGATCGGCCCGGTGCCGACTGCCCAGCTTCCGGCCCCGCTGGCGGCGGCTCTCCGGGATCTGGCGCCGGGGGAACTGGGCCCGGTGGTGGAGATCGGCGACGCCCACCTCGTGGTGCGGCTCGAAGCCCGGGAGGCGGCGCGGCTTCCGGAGTTCTCCGAAGCCGAGGCCATGGCCCGGGAGTTGATCCTCCGCCGCCGTCAGCAGGAGGCTGTGGAGCGGTACATCCAGCAGCTTGTCCGGCAGGCCGACGTCCGGATGGCCGAGGCGGAGGCGGTGACCGAGGCCCCGCCGCCGGAGCCGCCAACGGACACCCAGGAACGCTGAAAGGGATCCCGGCGTATCCACGCCCCGGGGGACGGTGGATCAGGTCCGCAAGACGGTGACCGGCCGGAGCCCTCCTCCTTTCCGCTGACGGTCGCGGCTCAACGCCTTCCGGGGTCTGGCGGCGGCGGGGGGGGCGGTGGTGCACCCGAGAGGACTCGAACCTCCACGGCCTTATCGGCCACAAGATCCTGAATCTTGCGTGTCTGCCAATTCCACCACGGGTGCGACCGATTCGGAAAACGCGCAGTCTGCCGCATCCGGTCCCGCGCGTCGAGCCCAAAAGGCGGGGCGGTATCGCCGCCCCGTCCTCGGCCTCCCCCCAAGGAAACGGCCGAGATTACCGCAGGCCGCCCGGCGGACGGATGGGGGTCACCCGCTCGCCGCGCTGGACCCGGATCCGTCCGCGGCCGTCCTCGGACAGGTCCAGGGCCTCGCCTTCGGTCGACAGGCCTTCCTGATCGATCAGATGGCCGTCGGGGCCGATCACATGGTAGGCGTAGGCGAACGGGCTGATCCGGTGCAGCACATGGGCGTTGCCCTCGCCGTCGATCCGCAGCGCGGGGGGGCGGCCCCGGACGATGCGGCCCAGACCATGGACCGCGTAGACCAGGTTCTGGTCGGGATCCTCGATGCGGATGAGCAGGACCTCCTGCTGGTTCCGGCTCAGCGTGTGGAGGCTGTAGGTCCGGCGGGCCGGCCGCGCGCCTTCCTCCGGCAGGAGGGCGGCCACCGCGGAGGCCACCTCCATGCCCGGCACCACGTCGAGATTGGTCCGGGCCGACCCGAACACCTGGTTGCGCCAGATCAGGCGGGCCTGGACGGTGTAGGGGCGGGGACGCCGGAGATCGTAGGTGTCGTGGAGGAAGAACGTGCCTTCAAAGCGTCCGTGGGCGGGCACGGTGAACGAGACCTCGTCGGGCGGGCGCAGGAGGTTCACCGCCCGGCCCGGGGAGGATTCCACCACGAAGGACAGAGACGCGCCGCCCCCGTCGCCGACCTGGATGGGCGTTCCGGTCTGGTTGTCGATACGGACGGTGGCCATCAGGGGTTCGAGGGGGAGCACCCGGGTGTGCCGCAGGGTGCAGGAGATCTGGACCTGGGCCCGGGCGGCGGCGGGGACGGCCGCGGCCAGCAGGACGGCCAGGGCGAGGCGGCGCAGGGACATGGGCGGCCTAGCGTCCAAGGGCCAGCCGGGCCGCGATCCGCTCGGGCAGGCCGGCCGCCCGCACCTTGCGCTGGGCGGCCTCGATGTCGTAGGGGATGCGCCGGAGCTCGATCTCGTTGTTGATGAGGTCGTACAGCACATAGGCCGCCCGGGGGTCGCCGTCCCGGGGCTGGCCCACGCTGCCCGCATTGATGAACAGCTTGCGGCCGACCGACACCTTGATCTTGCTGTACTTGCCCATCTGGACGCTGCCGGTCTTGATGAACGCGATGGGCACATGGGTATGTCCGTAGAAGCAGATGGGGGTGGTCTGGTAGCTGAAGCTCGCCTCCGCCTCCAGCTTGTCGAAAACATACCCCCAGGATTCGGGCGTGTCCAACGTGCTGTGGACCACCGTGAAGGACTCGACCTGCCGGGAATAGGGAAGGTGCTTCAGGAACTGGATGTCGGTCGACGAAAGCTGCTGGCGGGTCCAGTCCACCACGTCCGCGGCCAGGGGGTGGAAGCCCTCCAGGCTGTCGGGATGGGAGCAGTAGTGGTCGTGGTTGCCGCGCACCACGGGCGCCTTGAGCTCGTCGCGGACGAGGCGCAGGCACTCCACCGGATCCGCGTTGTAGCCCACCACATCCCCCAGACACACGTAATGGGTCGCCTGCTGATTCCGGGCATCCTCCAGCACCGCCTGCAGAGCCTCAAGATTCGCATGGATGTCGCCAAGAATCGCGTATTTCAATCGGTTCTCCTCAACCCGGGTCCGGGACGGCAAAATTGATCGCCAGAGCGTACGGCGGGCACGCCGGGACGGTCAACGAGAAACCACGCGGAACCCGGGGCCCCGGCCCCCCGCCTCGCCCCAGGCCGGCCGGACCGCCTGGATGAACCGGGCCAGCCGGGAGCCCTCGATGGCCCGGAGAAAGGCCACCAGATCCGCCCGGCGCCCGTCCGCGGCCACCGTCACCGAACCATCGGCCTCGTTGCGCACCCAGCCCTCCACCGGACGTCCCGCCGCCAGTTCGCACACCGTATACCGGAATCCCACCCCCTGGACCCGCCCCTCGTACCGGACCACCACCCCAGCCCGCTCCTCACCCGAACTGCTCATGCCGTCCTCCGGTTGCCTGGGAATGCCTCCCTAGGCCCGGCACCCTAGCACAGGGGCCGGGAAAGGCCGACACCGACGGCGGGA
>PXDE01000037.1 GCA_003566475.1 PVC group bacterium
ATGTAAAGGGGTTGAAGGTATTTGTTTCAATATGCACTTGCTACATTTGCGCCCAAAAATGCGGTTTTGCTGGGGTTTCCGGAAATCGGCCCGGAACTCGGGCTAGGATTGAACTCCCGGCGAAGAAATCGACCGGCAGGAATACCGCCGCATTGGGCGAAGCCGATCACCCCCCCATCCCCTTTGCGGTCTTTGCGTTCCTTGCGGCTATTCCCTATCCTTCGCCCGGCTCAGCCACTGCCGGATTTCAGCCGCAAAGAACGCAGAGAGCGCAAAGAGGAAGGAGAAGGATCTTATGAATGACAACGAGGCGAACGCGCTGTGCGACCGGATCCGTCAGGTCGCCTACGACATCCACCTCTACCATGCCCATGGGCATCTGGAGAAGGTGTACGAGAACGCGCTCGGCCACCGGCTGAGGAAAGCCGGATTACAGGCCGAGCAGCAGCATCCCATTCATGTGTACGACGAGGATGGCACCCCGATCGGAGAGTATTTCGCCGACCTGCTCGTCGAAGACGAGGTGGTGGTGGAGCTCAAAGCGACCAAGACCCTCACGCTGGAACACGAAGCCCAGATCCTTGGCTACCTCAAGTCCTCGCGGAAAGGGCACGGCCTGCTCATCAACTTTGGCTCTTTCCGCTTCCAGATCCGCAAGTTCATTTGGTCACACGCCAAAGGTGCGCGAGGCGCCTGACCACCAGCGACGCAGGCGTCGCCTCCCCATTCCTCCCCCTTTGCGCTCTCTGCGTTCTTTGTGGCTATTCCGCCTTGACCCGGCCGCTGCGACCCCACCGTCCCCCCTCCGCGAATCTCCGTATCCTCCGCGACCTCTGTGGTTCGATTGGTTGCGGATACGTGTCGCACTGGGTTTCTCACGCCTATTCGGCCCGGATCCGAACCGCCCGGTCGGGGAAGTCGGTGATGATCCCGTCCGCCCCGAGTTCCAGATAGTGGCGGATGCGGTCGTCGGGGTTGATGGTCCACACGAAGAACTTCAGCCCCTCGGCCTGGATGGCCGCGACGAAGGCGCGGTCGATGAACCGCCGCCCTTTTCCGGTCACCGCCACCGCCCCCACGCCGACCGCCTCGCGGGCGGTTTCCCGGGGGTCGGGGACGGCCAGGCCCATCCCGCCGCGCTCGAAGGCGGTCAGCAGCACGCGCCGAGAGTCCTCGCGGGAGGCGGCGATCCGGGCCAGGGCGCCGGGGGACTCGCTCTGATACCAGATCTGGTCGGCCGGCACACCTCGGGTCTCGGCCACCACCTGATCCAGGAAATCCGGCTCGGTTTGCTTCAGGTCGAGCAGCAGCCGCCCGCCCTCGGGCAGGCCGGGCAGGATGTCGGTCAGCCGGGGCACAGCCACGCCCGCCCGGTCCCGCAGCTCGGCCCAGGACAGATCCTCCACCCGCTCCTGGGCCGGGCCGGCCTCGGGGTCGTGGAACAGCACCAGCATCCCGTCCCCGGTGCGGCGGATATCCACCTCGACCATGTCCGCGCCCGCTCCCCACGCGGCGTCCACCGCCGTCACCGTGTTCTCGGGATGCCGCCCCGAGAAGCCCCGGTGCGCGATCACCCACGCCCGTTCGGATCTCCCGATGTCACCTTCGGTCATATCCAGACCTCCCGTGGCCAGGATCCACACCCCGGCCGCGACCAGCGCCACCCACCCTCCGTTCCGTCGCCATCCGCCCATCCCGACACCCTACTCCCGATGCCCGCCCCCCGCCATGCCTCGACATCCGCCGCTTTCTCTGACGGGCGATCGACCGAGTCATCGAGGGAGCGGAACGGGGTTGACGAACCACGACCGCGCAATCACGATAAACGCCATCCGAATATGGCGGCGTCTCCGTCGTTCACCCGCTCACAAGGTGCGATCATGGGAGAGCTACGAAGGAAGAGGTTCCTGGGTTGTCTGACCGGCGTCTATGCCGCCGCCCTGGTGCTGACCGGGGGCGGGTGCGCGACCCGCCAGGCGCGGCGGACCCCCGAGTATGTCTGGGATCCACGGGCCTATCCCGCCACCCAATACGCCGCCGGCGGAGGGGTGGTCGGCCAGGCCATGGACGCGGTCGGGTTCGAGTATAGCTCCGGGTGGCTGATTCCCGACAACCTCATCCAGGGGATGCTGCTCTCGGCGGTCTTCTATGGCTACAGCCTGGTGGTGGAAGTGCCGATCTCCGTGGTCACCGACACGGCCGCGCTTCCCTACGATCTGAGGCGGGCGGCCGCTTTCCGCGAGGCCGAGCGCTTCTATCGTGTCGCCTTGCTGGGGGACGGCTGGCCGGAGACCGCCGAGACGCTGCGGGCGCGGCATGTCCCGATCGCATCGGACCGGGTTGTCCGCGAGTTCGTCGCACGTCCGGACACCCCGGAAAGCCCGGCCAAGCTGCGTGCGCTGGCCGAGGCCGGACTCGGACTGGAACTGGTGGTGGGGTCGCCTCATGTGGACGCCGACCTCGCCCTGCGGATCCTCGACCGGGCCGAGCCGGCGGGGACGGACTGGCCGAGGTGGACCGTGGACCCGGACCTGGCCCAGGCCACGAGGCTGCGGGCCGGACAGCATGCGGGACGAACCTACGACGGCACGCCCGATTACCGGCGAATGAGCTTCGCCCGCTTCCTGCGCGGGCAGTTGATCCGGAACCCCGACCTGCCCGCAGATGCCTTGCTCCGGGTGCTCGCCGCGTCGGAGCCCGAGGCCATGGACCCCCTCCTGAGGCTGCTGGCAGAAACCGCCTACCCTCCCGACACGTTCCAAGCCCTCCGTCTCCAGGGCGACCCAGGCGTCCGCATGGCGGTGGCCGCGAACCCGCACGTTCCACCGGCCCAGCTTGCCGCCCTGGCCGGCCATGCCGCCGACGATCCCCGCCTCCGTCTCCGGGTCGCCCGCCACCCGCAGACGGATGCCGACGTCCTGGATCGCCTGTCCAGATCGGACGACCCCGAGGTACGCCGGGCCCTCGCCTCCAATCCCTCCCTGTCCGCCGGTCTGCTCGCCCGCCTGGCCGAAGACGCGGATGACGACCCCGCCCTGGGGGCGCAGGTCGCGGCCCACCCCCACGCCCGCCTGGAGACGCTGGCGCGTCTCGTCGAGTTCGAGGACCCAACGGTCGGGCTGGCCGTGGTCAACCGCTACCACATCCCGGCCGACCTTCTGGACCGGCTAGCCGATCTGGCCGGTGCGGACTCGGAAGCGGGACGGCGCCTGGGCCTCGAGATCGCGCGTCATCGGGACACCCGCCCCGAGACGCTGGACCGACTGGCCCGGATCGACGACGCCGGCATCCGGGGGGCGGTGGCGACCCATGCGAACGCCCCGGCGGACACGCTGGACTACCTGTCCGGCCTCGCGGAGACCGACGACCTGCGGGGATCCCTCGTGGCCGCTCATCCCAGGACGCCCGAAGCCACGCTCCGCCGCCTTGGCGAGCTGGGCTCGCTGGACGTCAGCGAGCAACTGGCGCGGAACCCCGGGACGCCGCCCGAGACCCTGCGCCTTCTCGCCCGCGAGGCCCTGGATATCCTTTCCCGGCCCGTGGACGGGGACACCTACCGGGCCACCGTGATCGCCGCCGGGGTGGTGACGAATCCGGGCCTGCCCGCCGAGGATGCGGAGGCGATCACCGAGGCGATCTTCGGCCTGCCCATCCCGGGCCAGCGGCTCGGGGTGCTGGGGTTCATCGTGGACAACCCCGCCGCCCCCTCGGCCGCTCTGGAGACGATGCTCCGCCATCTGGCCGGACCCGGCCGGGAGCGCCCGTCGAACCGTCGGGACCGGGACCGGGCCGAGGACATCCGCCGCAAGGCCGAGAACCGCCTGGCCCTGCGCGCGAGCCGCCGCGACTGATCACCGGCCGCAGATCACTGCGCTGAGACACACTCACGAAGTTTCGTGGACAAGCCGCTGGTCCGCACGAGCATACGGCCAAATGAGCGCGGACCCAGTAGTCCGCTGTTCCCGCCCTGCGGGACGGACAGCGCATGGAGCGAGCCTGATTCGGAGGAAGCATGGCCATGAGCCTGACCTTCCACCCGCCAGGCACTGTACACGCGCCCGGGCGGTTTGGCGTCACCTGGAATTTCCGCGGCTGGCTGAATCTTTACCGCAACAACGCACGCCACCTCGCCGCCGCCGGCCCCGACGGCCCGGCCGGCACCGTGCGGTACGAGGCCCTCCGCGAGGGCATCCAGGAGGCCGAGGCCCGCATCGCCATCGAGCGGGCCCTGGCCGCCGACGGCGCGGCCGACCGGGTGGGGGCCGAGCGCATCGCCGCCTTCGAGGCCCTCCAGCTCGAACGCCTGTCCTGGCGCCGGTGGAATGACTGGGACTGGAGCATGGGCCCGGAGTGGAAGGCCCGCGCCCTCCGCCTCTACCGCCTGGCCGGGGAGATCACGCGGGAGGAGGGGGGCAGTGATCCGTGATCGGTGATTGGTGAGGTCGGCGGTCCGTGGTCAGTGAAGACCGCTGAGCCCTGAACCCTGAAGACTCCACCCTTGACCTTTTCCGCCCGAATCCAGTATGCGACTCTTTCCATGCGACAGCCCCGGTCCCCATCCCAGCGCGCGTCGGAAGGCCGGGCCACCCCGGCAGGCGCCCTGCCCCTGGTGGTGGTGGCTCTACCGATGCACTATGGCTACTACCGCGACATCGTGCTCGGGATCTCCCGCTACGCGGGCCGGAAATGGCGGCTGGTGATCTCCCTGGGGGTTGGG
>PXDE01000073.1 GCA_003566475.1 PVC group bacterium
CCCCGGCGCATGGTCAGGCCTCCGGGCCGGTCGCCTGACGTCCCGGCAGGCGCACCTCGAGCTTAAGATCCATCCCAAGGGTCTCGGCCAGTAGGTTGAGCACGGCCAGGGTCGGGTTGCCTTTCCCAGACTCGATATTGCTGAGTCCGTGGACCGAAATGCCCGCGATCTCGGCCAGATCACGTTGAGAGAGTCCAAAGTTCCTTCGCCGATTCCGCACCAAACGGCCAAGATGCTTCGGATTCATCATGATGGAAATATACGCGACCCTGTCGGCCACGCAACACGAAAAAGGCCGAAAAATTCACTTGAGTGAACATTGAGCCGGCAGGAGGGTCTGTCCCTAACGGCCACGCTCCGTAGCCGCGCCCGCCAGGGTGTGGACGCGCCGGAACCGACCCGGTGCCGCGCCCGTCCCGAGCTTCGCACCATCCGGGCCCTTTCCCCCGTCGTCCCTGCGGTCGTCCAAACGCTTTCCGCCTCCGCCAGGCTTCGGCGCGACACGGGCGCGTTCGGCTACGTGCCGGCCCCCGAAGCCGCCCCCGTCGCCTTCCACGACGGCTTGGCCCGGTGGAGGCCGAGAAGGTCCAGGGTCCGGGCCAGGCCGTAGAGCGCATAGAGCAGGGCCAATGCCGGGACGTGCCGCAGATCCCGCACCCGCGCGGACACCAGGAGGGCCGGCACCGCGAGCAGAGCCAGCCAGGGCAGGACGAGGATTAGCGGCAGCGGATGCCCGGACGCCAGGGCCAGGGCCAGCCCCAGCCCCGCGCAGGCCAGAGTGGCCGCAAAGGCCAGGGTGAACCTCGGCGCGTTGCCGCCGACCTTGCCTCCGGTGGCCCGGAAGATCTTGCGGTAGCTCACCCGGTTCGCGTGCCAGAGCTGCTGCCGGAAGAACTGGCCCAGGGTCTGGGGCTCGCCGTGGTGGACCGCCTGGAGGCCGGGGATGGCGAACACGGGCAGGCCCATGGTGGAGGCGCGGAACACGAAGTCGGTGTCCTCCCCGGTCACCAGCGCCTCGTCGAAGCCCTCGAGCCGGGACCAGGAGGCCCGGCTCACCAGAAGGTTCCGCGTGGTGAGCAGCCGGAACGCCTCGTGCTCGATGGCGTCGCCCGGCCTCATCTTCGCCACCTCCGGATTCTTCCCCCGCCAGTGGACATGCCAGGCCCGGGCCACCCAGGCGTCGCCGTCCGGGGGCCGGGCCGGCCAGCCCGCCACCAGCCCGGGGAACCGCTCCATCCAGGGCCGGGCCTCCTCCAGCCATCCCGGATCCAGCTCGCAATCCCCGTCCACGAACGCGATCCACACCCCGCGGGCCGCCTCCACCCCCCGGTTGCGGCAGACGGGAATCGGCTGGCCCGCCGCCTCCAGCACCTGGCCGAACCCCAGATCCCGCGCCGTCTGCACCGTCCCGTCGGTGCTGCCCCCGTCCACCAGCACGGTTTCCACTTCCCACCCGGGCGGGATGCGTAGATTCTGCACCGACCGCATCCACCGGTCCAGGTGGGCGGCCTCGTTGAGGACCACGGCGATGATGGAGAGCGTGGAGGACATGGGTTCAGGAAGGGAGACGTACCGTTGACGGTGACGTTTCTACTCCAGGACCGCGGCCGCGTCTATGGCGCGGAACGCTCCGTGCTCGATCTGGCCGTCGCCCTGCGGTCACGGGGGATCGACGCCACCCTGCTTCTCATCCGCGAGCGACGCCTGGGCGAAATCCCCGCCGACGTCCGCCAGGCCGCCGCCGACGCCGCCGTGCCCGCGACAGAGATCCCGGTCGCGGGGCGCCTGTCCTGGGGCCTGGTCCGCGCCATCCGCGCCGCCGCCGGGACCGGGATCCTGCACTCCACCGGCGACAAGGCGGCCTTCCATGCCATGCTCGCCCGCGCGTCGCGCCGGGGGCCGGTCCATGTCAGCACCGTGCATGGCTGGCTCGACCGCCCCGATCCCAAGGAACGGATGCTGGCCGGCCTGGGGGCCTTCGCCCTCCGCCGGGCCGACGCGGTGATCGCCCTCAGCCGCTTCTACCACGAGCGGCTGGCCGGGGCCGGAGTTCCGGCGGAGCGGCTGCACGTCATCCGGCCCGGGTTCGACGCGAAGGCCCCGGGCGACTGGCCGCCGCCGCCGGACGGTCCGTTCACCGTGGTCCTGCCCGCCCGGCTCAGCGAGGAGAAGAACCCCGGCCTGCTGGTCCGCGCCGTGGCCCGGGCTCGCGATCTCGGTTGCCCGGTCCGGGCCGTGATCGCCGGGGACGGCCGGCTCCGGGCGCGGCTCCTCGCCGACATCCGGTCGGCGGGCCTCGAGGGTCAGGTGGAGGTGCCCGGGCATCTGGCCCGGAGGGCCTGGCTGGCCCGGGCCCACGCCGTGGCCCTGTGCTCCCGCATCGAGAATCAGCCGGTGGTTGTGCTCGAGGCCATGGCCGCCGCGCGCCCCGTGGTGGCCACCCGGGTCGGCGGCATCCCCGAACTGGTGGAGGAGGGCGCGACCGGACTGCTGGTTCCGGACGACGACCCCCACGCGCTGGCCGAGGCGCTGATTCGACTGGCCCGCGACCCCGCCTTCCGCGCCCGCCTCGGCACCACCGCCCGGGCCCGGGTCGAGACTCTCTACACCCCCGCCGCTATGGTCGACGCCCACCTTGCGCTGTATGAACGGTTGGCGAACCAAGCCTGAGCACTTGCATGAGGCCCACCGTTCACCGACCATCGCTCTGAGACACCCATGCACGGCATTCCACGCATATTGATGTCCGCAAGCAGGTTACGGCAAATGGCGCTCTCCATCTCGGATCACGGACTTTCTGGGGTCAGCCAAAGCGGCGTCGCAGGGGTCGCGGCGGCGCCGGCGGAGCGTGGGGACCATGGTACGTGCCGCAGGCCAGGTGCCGTCCGCAGTTCCATGCCGCCGCAGTCCATATCGTGGCCCATCGGCCCGACGACCACCGTTCTGGACTGCGGTGGCATGGGGCCACCATGGCCCGTCGGTCACTCTGATCCCTCCCGGCTCACCAGGCGGCATCGCCTCCTCTCCCTGTACGACACCGCCTTGGCTCGCCTGGACCAGGCGTTTGACCCCGCACAAGACCCGTGCTCCGCTCGACATTCGACATTCGACATTCGACAATCTGCGGTTTCGAGGCTCCCCGTGCCCGCATCCGAGCGGCGAGAATCGATAGCGATAGCGATAGCGAACGGCGGCCGGAACGCACGACCGGTTTCGACGTTCGATGTTGGACGTTCGATGTTCGATGTTCCCCACGCCCCCTGTCTCAACCCTTATCCGGCTGAACCGCGCCGCGCAGCGGCGCGGTTCAGCGGCCGTCACTGACCACTGCCCCCCCCCATGAGCCCAATCCCCAATCCCCAGACTTGTCCGACGAAGCGCCTGGGCGAAGTCGGATCCCTGCCGCGTAGCGGCACCCCCTGGCCGATCCAGCGCCTTTGCGCCACCGCCGGGGGCACCGCCTTCCGGCTGTTCGCCCTGATGGTGTTCGGGGCCTTGCTGGGGTTTCCGGTGATGAAGCAGATCGAAGGGGTGGGCCTGGCCACCGGAGGGGGCCCGGCCGGTGGCCTGCTGCTCGCGGCCATGGTCTGGACCCCCGTTCTCCTGGGGCTGGGGCTAGGCGCGGCGGTCCGGCTGCGGAGCGTCCGCGCGGCCTGGGCCGGCCTGGGAACCGTTCTGACCCGCCTGTCCCCGCGCCGATTCCTGACGCTTCTGGTCCTCCCGCCGCTGGTCGTCCAGGCCGCGCTGATCCTCCTGCTCCGTCCTGTGCCCTGGTTCGACGGCGCGGCCGTGGTCCGCGAGGCCATGACCCTGGCCGAAACCGGGCGGATGGATCCGCTCACCTACTACCCGCCGTTCCAGACCTGGTGGTATGCTGCCTGGATGGTGTTCCTCGGGGCGCGGCCACTGGTCGCCCAGCTCTCCAACCTGGTGCCGGCGGCGCTCATGCTGGTGGCCGGCTACCGGCTGTGCCGCGCGCTGCTCGGCCCGGGTTCGGGACGCGCGGTCGCCCTGGCCTGGGCCTGGTATCCCAGCAACCTGTTCTACACGCTGGTCACCCCCTACTACCTGCATTTCTACACCGCCTTCATCCTCCTGGGCATGGAGGCCATGTGGAGGGCCCGTCGCGGCGAGGGGGGCTGGGCGCCCGCCGCGCTGGGGGGGCTGGTCTCCGGGCTGGGGGCGCTCACCAAGGCGGTGCTCCTGATCACTCCCATGCAGGCGGCCGCGTTCTGGCTGATCGCCACCCCGCGGCCGCACCTGCGGACCTGGATCGGCAAGGCCGCCCTGTGGAGCGCGGCTCTCGGCCTGGTGCTGCTGCCCTGGGCCATCCGCAACCACCGCGTGTTCGGCGAGACGGTCCTCATCAACACCAGCGGCCCGCTGGTCTTCTACAGCGCGAACAATCCGGAATCCGACGGGCTCTACAGCGCGGTGCCCGACACCGCCGAGATCACCACGCCCCAGGACATGCTGGAGCATGGCCGGTGGTGTACCGAGCAGGCCATGGCGTTCATCCGCAGCCAGCCCGGGGCGTTCGCCCGGCTCGTCGGCCGCAAGTTCCTGTTCACCTGGGGCAACGAAGTCACCTACCGGGAGCTGGTCAACGTCCGCGGCCGCCGGCATCCCCTGGTGGACGCGGGGGTGGCCGGGCTCGCCCAGACCGCCTGGGCGCTGGTGGTCGGCCTGACCGCCGCCGCCGCCTTCCGCCG
>PXDE01000477.1 GCA_003566475.1 PVC group bacterium
GGAAACCGTCCGGGTGCCCGCCATCATGCTGCATGCGGCCGAGCCGCTGGCCAAGACGCGCCGGGTGGACGTGGTTGCGGAATGGCGCGACGGGACCGGGCCGCCCCGCCGCCTCGTTGGCACCCAAGCCACCCGGGGCGGCATCAAATACCGCGGCAACGCCAGCTTCTGGTTCCCCAAGAAGCCGTTCTCGGTGCGGCTCGACGAGCCCCATCACCTGTTCGACGACTCCCCGACCCGGCACCTCTACCTCATGAACGCCTACGTGGACGGCTCGTTCCTCCGCAACCGCCTGTCCTACGACCTGTTCCGGGCGTTCTCCGCCGAGGGCGCCCCCCGCTTGGCCGCCCGCATCCTCTGGGCCGAGGTGTTCGTCAACGGCCGCTACCATGGCCTCTACGAGATGTCCTCGCGCATCCACCGCGAGCTGTGGGACGACGGGGACGACGACGAGGACAATCTGCTGCTCAAGTTCATGTCCCACGGCCCGTTCCGGGACTTCGAGGCCCGGCGGTT
This sequence comes from PVC group bacterium, assembly GCA_003566475.1. Classification (GTDB taxonomy): domain Bacteria; phylum Verrucomicrobiota; class Kiritimatiellia; order SS1-B-03-39; family PXDE01; genus PXDE01. The sequence goes on from PXDE01000477.1 coordinate 517, forward strand.
CGTCACCGTGCTTCCCCGGCGCTCGGCTCCGGACCACCATCTGGAGCCCTACCAGGACATGCTCCGGGCTGTCTTCGGGCTTGGCCCCGATCCGGTGGCCCGGGCCGCCCCGGCCTGGCTCGACCTCGACAACCTCGTCGACTTCGTCCTTCTGCTCAACGCCACCGAGAACCGGGACGGGCACACGGCCAACTTCTATGTCGCCCGCCGCCCCGCCCACGATCCCCGGTTCTTCATCATCCCCTGGGACTACGACAAGACCTGGGACGGCCCGGCGGGCCGGTGGCACACCAACGATCTCGTCGAGCAGGTGCTCGATCAGGTTCCGGGACTCCGCGACCGCATGGCCGCCCGCTGGCGCGATCTGCGCACGGGGGTCCTGGACGAGGACCGGCTGATGGGCGAGGTCGACGCCCATGCCGAGCGGCTGGCCCCCCACATCGGATGGGAGTACGCCCGATGGGGGACCGATCAGGGGAAGCCGTTCGAGACCTGGGTCGCCGAACTCCGGACCCGGATCCGCGAGCGGCTGATCGAGGTGGACAGGTTCATGGCCGCCGATCCCCCGGGCCGGCCCCCGGCGGCCGGCGCCGGCGCGGCCGCTACCGCGGGACCATGATCACCGCGAGCACGCCCAGGCCCGCCATCACCACGGCGAGGAGAAGCAGCCCGAACGCGAGGACCAGCCGACGCTCGCTGGCCAGCATCTCGAACAGCTTCCAGGTCGCCACCAGCCCGGACAGGATGGCCACGCACAACGCGAACGTCGTCTCCCCGGACATCTGGCGGAACCCGAACAGGGCCCCCGCGCCGACCGCAAGCCCGGCCAGACCAAGGCCAGCGCCCGTCCGGGCGCCCCAGCCCCATTCCGTCCATCCCCAGGCCCCCAGCCAGCCCAGCCCGGAGGCCAGCATGACCGCTACCCAGGTCAGGCCGTACAGGAACGACACCCACCGGAACGGCCGGGCCGGCCGGGGGTCGGCAATCCTGCGCCATCCCTCCCGGACCGAGGTCTCTCCCTCCAGGACCAACCCTCCGGCCCGTGCCCGCTCACGGTTCAGCCTGCGGAAGTGGCGGGCTCGCGCCATGTCCGGTGGCCCGCCCCTCACTTCCGCCGGGAAGATGTAGAGCCATTGCGAGGCCCCGGTTCGGGCGTCCAGACACTCCAGGTGCCCGCCGCTCGAACCAAGCAGAATCCGGTCCCCGGCTTGGGCTACCACGACGATCTGCCGTCCGAACTTCAGATAGTCGATCCGCCCGGCCCAGGCCAGGAATTCGGACGGTCTCGTGAACCGAACCTCGACCGGTGCCGACCACGAATCCGTCCCAGGACCATCGGCCCTACGGATGGTCAGGTGGCCATCCGCCGGTTCCTGGCCGGACACTCGCAGCCCGAAAGCACCCCAGCGCCCAACGGGGTCACTCGTAACCCAGCCTTGGGTGATGAGGCCGGGGCCGAAGGCGCCCGAATCCTGGGCGCCACGATCCGCCCACTCTCTTACTGGCTGACCACCCACCGTGTCCGGTGTTTGGCGTCGCTCCGCGAGCGTTTCCGGATCGAGCAGACGCATGCCCACCGGGGATCGGACCAGGATGCCCTCGGGAACCCGCCAGAGGTTCCAGGCATGGAGCCCCTCTCGCCGCGCCACCACCTCACCGGTTTCCAGGTCGAGCATGGTGATGACCCCGAACGCCTGCCCGAATACCACTCGGCCGTCTTTCACCAGCAGATTCGTGGACACACCTTCCGGCGGGAGGTAGCTGGTCGCGAAGGCTGGCATGCCTGACATCGCGGCGGAGGCTCCGAGGGCCATGGCCGCAACCCACCACCGAATGCCGGCGCTCATGGTTCCAGCCCCAACCAGGACGGAAGATCCGCCAACGGGACCGCCTCGATTCCTTCGTCGAGGGGAAACCGATGGGGGCTGCGGCAGACCAAGGCCCCCGGCGCGGAAGCCGCGAGTTCGCGCCGGACCCGCCGGAGTTTTCCCGCGTCGGCCGGGTGCTCGGCCCACTTGGCGTCGGCGATCTGGAACTGGCCTCCGCGATGGAATAGGAAATCGGCCTCCTTGGTCCGGTCCCGCCAGAACGCGACCTGCCAGCGCGGGGGCCCCGACCCGAGCAGGCGACGGATCTCGCCGTACACCATCGATTCCCATAGCGCGCCTGCCAGCGACGTTCCGAGCAGGTCGTCGGGTGACGTCAGCCCCATGAGGAACGCGCACAGGCCCGTGTCGCACAGATGGAGCTTCGGAGTCTTCACCAGCGTCTTGGTGCGGTTCGAGAACCAGGGCTCCAGCAGAGCCACCACCCCCGACCGCTCCAGGACCGACAACCACGCTCCGGCGGTGGAGGGGCTGATGCCCACGTCGCGGGCTAGGTCGGCTCGGTTCAGGAGCTGGGAGGTCCGCAGGGAGCAGGCCCGGAGAAACCGCTCGAAATCACCAAGGCTCCCAACCTGGAGCAGCGACCGGACGTCTCGCTCCAAATACGTCGCCGTGTAGGACTGGTAGAAGGACCACGGCTCGACCTCCGGTTTCTCGTAAAGCTCAGGGTAGCCGCCCCGCACCATGACCTCCGCCACGTCCATGTCCGGACGAGCGGCTGAAACCTCCGCGAAGGAGAGCCCCTCCAAGTGAAATACCGCCGCCCGGCCCGCAAGCGACTCGGTAACCCCGGCCATTGGCTGAAAGGGCTGGGATCCGGTGAGAACAAACAGGCCGCCCTCGTCGCGTCTGGAGTCCACGATCCGCTTCAGGTGCCGAAGGAGGCCCGGAGCGTACTGGACCTCGTCCACGATCACGGGTGGCGGGTATCGGGCCAGAAAGCGGCCGGGGTCATGAACCGCCTGCTCGGCTTCGCTGGGCAGGTCCAGACTCACATAGGCATGGTCGGGGAAGAGTCGGCGGACCAGAGATGTTTTCCCCGTCTGGCGTGCCCCCGTGAGCACCACGACCGGCCGGACGCGTGCCTGCTTCTCCAGATGGGGCTCTATTCGACGGGAAATCCACATCGTGTAAATAGTACGATGCCATCATGTAATTTGCAAGACTAGGACATCGATAAAGGGTTCCTGGAGCCTTTTTCGGCCTCCTTGACCGATCGTGCACTCACGTAGGATGGGCTTCCGCTCAGGAAGGGGTGCCGCTGGAAAATGGTGCGCAACTCATTGTTTATGAGCGAGATAAAAGGGGTCTGACCCCTTTTCCGTTACAAGACATGGCCTCGCCAGGCGGCTAGCACCTCGGGGAGGGGGAGGCCGACCACGTTGGTCCAGGAGCCGTCCACATGGTCGATCAGGGCCATGCCCTGGCCCTGGATGGCGTAGGCGCCGGCCTTGTCCATGGGCTCGCCGGTGACCACGTAGCGACGGATTTCCACGTCGGTCAGATCGCGGAAGGTCACCCTCGTCGTCACCGCCTGGAGATGGCGGGTGCCGTCGGGGAAGCGCAGGGCGAAGGCGGTGACCACGGCGTGCGGCCGTCCGGAGAGGGCCCGGAGCATGGCGGCGGCCTCGTCGGGATCGGCGGGCTTGCCAAGCAGGCGGCCGTCCACGGTGACCACGGTGTCGGCGGCCAGCACCGGCGCGGCGGCCTCGGGAACGGCATCGGCCTTGCTGCGGGCCAGACGCAGGGCGCAGGCCACGGCGTCTTCGTCGGCGAAGGGCGTCTCGTCGACGTCCTGAGGCCGGACATCGACCCGGAGCCCGGCCGCCTCGAGCAGCTCCTTCCGCCGGGGGGAGGCGCTGGCCAGAATGAGGTCCGGATAGGGTTCCATGCCCCCGATGGTGTCCGACCCCGCCCCCACCCGGCAAGCCGGAAGGCGAGGCATGGGGGCGCGATGCGCGATGCGCGGAAACCGAAGGTTGACGATGGACGGTCTGCGAGGTTGGGAAGGACGTCGAGCCTGCCTCCATTCACGATCGCTATCGATGTTCGCGGCTCGTCCAGGTCCGCCCACTAGCACCAGGCCAAGGGCAAGCTGACGAACCCCAATGGGGTTCCGTCCGCCAGCCCAGGGTTGCGGCCATGCCGCTACCCGGGGTTAGCCGCCCCCCCAACCGACCTACCCCAACGGGGTTGCGTGGAGATTCGCCCCTCCCGGCACGATGAGGTAGCCTTGGTTGCGGACGGCCGGGGCCGTCCGATCCATGGAACCTGGCGCATGATTCCTCACGACGTTACTCCCTCC
>PXDE01000550.1 GCA_003566475.1 PVC group bacterium
CGAGACCGACCTGCAGGCCCAGGTGCTCATCCCCATGGCCGTCTCTCTGGCCGCCGGGGTGGCCTTCGCCACCCTCATGACTCTGGTCCTCCTGCCCTCGCTGCTCATGATCCTTAGCGACCTGCGCTGCCTGGCCCGCTACCTCCTCGACGGCGAATGGCCGGCCCGCCGCGCCGACATCGAGCCCGCCGTCGAGCGCTTCCGCCTCCAGAACGCCCCCGCCACGGCCGAGACGTAGCCGGAACCATGCGGATTGCCGCAGGCGAAACCATGCGCTATTCTTATGCGCTATGAAGACCTTCTCGATCATGGAGACCCAGCACAACCTGGCCAAAGTTCTGCGCGAGGTGGAAGCCGGTTACGAGGTGGGCATCACGCGTCGGAAGAAGCTAGTCGCGCGTCTGGTTCCGGTCGCGTCCGAGGCGCCGCCCGTCTTCCCGGACTTCCACGCCCGCGCCGTCGAGACCTGGGGGGAGTCCTGGTCGGGCGACTCCACGGATGACCTGATCCGCGAGAGTCGGGGCGACCGGTAATGCGGCACCTCGATTCCGGAATGCTGGTGAAGCTATACACCAACGAACCGGAATCCCAGGCGGTCCAGACCTGGGCGACTGCCCTCGGGGAGGTCATCCGGATCTGCGACCTTCACCTTGCGGAATGCACCACCGCGTTTCGCCTCAAGCAGTTCCGCGATCAGGCCACGGAGGTCCAGACCATGCGGGCCATCACGTTGCTCCAGCAGGATGTCCGGAGCGGAATCCTGCGACGGGTGGCGGTGGACTGGAGCCTGGCCTGGGCGCGGTGTCAGGCGCTGTCCATGGACCACGCCGCCGAGACCGGAGCCCGGACCTTGGATCTGCTCCATGTCGCCGTGGCCCTGCTCCTCGACGCCAGGGAGTTCGTCACCACCGATCAGCGGCAAGCAGCGGTCGCCCAACGGGTCGGGATGGTGGTCGTGGATCCCACTGCGCATCTTGGTCGAACTACTGGGTGATCCGAATCCTCGGCCTGGGCGCTTCGGCGTTTGGTGGCGGATGGCCCGTCAGGAACAGAAGGCTGATACACGATCGCAAGATGCTCAAGAGCCACCCGGAGAACCACCTCCAGTCGACTGAACGGATGCAGTTCGCGGGCATGCTCGGCGACCATGGACAGCCGACCCGGCTCAGGGTCCGCCCATGCCGCAAGCCCCACCAAGAGGATGGCCCCGATGGCCACGCTCGCCCATTGCCTCCGGCCGGGCATGACTACTCCTCGGCGTCCGCGCGTTCGGCCAGGATTCCTCGAAGGGTTCTGTGTGTCCATTCCATAACACTCCCCTTGCGCCCTGCCTTCAAGCCAAGGCACATCTGCCACGCTCACTGACGCTCCAGCTCGTCCCTCCAGCTCCGTGCCTGGTCGCGGAGCCAGGCGTGCCTGCCGCGGGTAGCCGCCCAGGCCAGATGACGTCGCGCGGAATCGCGGGCATCGGCGGGGCTCACCCTTTCCACGCCGTCCCGACGCCCGGCGATAGCCATGAAGTGCCTTCCCAGCGACAGCGCGACGTGCTGCGCGTACCGACTCTCCCCGTGCTCATCCAGAAACGCCTCGAAGAACTCACGATTCTCCTGGGTCAGACTCCAGCCGCGGGCACTGGTCTGATAGGGCACGTGGATCAGAATTCCATAGGCTTTCAGGTTCTCGCGGATCGCTGCCCACGCCACCTCATCCTCGGGACGCTCCGGAGCCCGAACCCTCACGTCCATGGGTTCCGTTTTGAACCCCCGCCGTTCCGAACTCCAGTAGACCACCTGGACTGCCACGACCCCAGGCTCATCCAGGAGGAGTCCGGCCCGCCGGTTGAACAGAAGGACCAAATCCTCCTCAAAGGCTTTCCCAGGCGCGAGTCGCCTTGGAGACGTAAGACGGTACATGTCGAACAAATCGTGGTTCCACCGCACGAACTCGCCGCCATCTACCGAAACCTGCAGTTCCCCCGTCGCCCCCCTTAGTCGCCCTGGCCCCCCCCCTATAGAAAACGGGTATGCGCTCCTGGCTTTGATTCGTCACGGTCACATGAAGCACGATGGGCTCTCCAACCAGGACCTCAGCGGCCTGGACCCTCACGTCGACCACCAGTGGCGCCACTTCGTCTGGCTGCGCCGCCACAACGCCGCTCATCGTGAGCAGTGATACCAAGGCGTGATATGGCCTCCATGCTGACTCAGATTTCATCCTCTGGGTTCCTCCGGTTCTCAGCGGCGCTTTCAGGCTGCCCCCTTCTCCCCTCGAGACCTCGAAGCTCCTCCCGCACCTGCGCCGCCGCATCGCGGTCGCCCAGTTCATTCAGAGCCAGCAGCCAGGTGGCCATGGCGGACCGAAGTACCGGCAGGATTCCGTAGATCCGGGCACGCTTGACCGACTTCGCTGCGAACTGCGCCGAGTCGGGCGCGGCCCCCAGGGCGCTGGCGATGTGCGCCCGGGCCAGCCAGGCCATGGGGGCCCAGGGCGAGGCATCGTGTTCATCCAGGAAACCTGCAAGTTCCCGGTCCCATTCATGAAGACGCTCGGGATCCCGGTCCACGGCATGAATGACATGCCCGGGTTCCAGCACCAGATTGGGCTCGGTCAGCGCCCGCAGAGCCTCCAGCGCCGCCTTGTGCGGTCCGGGGTCCAGCACCCGCACCTCGCGGACTGCGCTGGCCAGCCGCGCACTGCGCACCGGTTCGTCCCCCAGCGCGAACTGCAAGACGACCGACCATTCGACACGGAAGGTGCCCGGGTCAAGAAACAACGGTCGATCCAGTTTGGGAGGAAACCGGCCTGGCCACCTGCTTTGGAACAAAGCGTGGAACGATACCCGTTCCCCTGGCTCCAGAATCCGGGGCGCCGGCGGTTCCTCCTCCAGCGAAATCCACCTCCCCCTGGAGTCGACCCGAGGGCCCGTCGACGGGCCCTCATACACCAGGGCGCCCTCCTCCGTCCAAAGTCGAACGGACGCGGCCTTCGGGGGAAATCAGTGCAACGCCACCTCCCTGTCGCCGCCATTCGTCAGGAAGAACCGCACCGCCATCGGATGCAGGGGAAGTACGTGGTTGCCGTGCTCGGCCTCGATGCGCAAAGGCACAGGTTCCGGGTCATCCGCGGCCCGGGCCATCTGCGGCAACATGAGGACGACCGCAAGGCACAAGACTCGTCGGGGCCCTACACAGGAAGAGGGGTCAGGCTTCGAACTCATGAGTCTTCTCGAGCTTGCGGACAGCCGGGGCCAATCCGGGAGCGGGGCGAGAGCCCAGGCGCGGGCATGCGTCACCTGGCGGCCATGGCCCATGTGAAGCCCCGGACTGGGACTCGACGTCTGCATGATAATCCACCACTACCCCCCTGCCACTTCACTATCAAATGCTTTCTCGGCGAACTGCGGACTTCGCCGGCGACGTCGCTCTGGCTAAGCCGGAACCATGCAGCGGAACCGCGAATGGACGCGAATGGGGACTAAGGTGGAACCACGCCCTGGCTGCAGGCCGAACGCACTCGCGGAAAGGTGAGGGACATCCGCCCTGTCCGCCACTCCGGAATTCGCGTCCATTGGCGTTCATTCGCGGTTCAAAGTCGCCCGGGGGCTGGATCGTTCCGGCTAAGGCGAACCGTCCTGCGGCGGCGGCGGAACTGGGGGAAGGCGTCCCAGCGTGGTCTCCTCGAACGGGGCCGGGGCCGGCCGAGAGAGCGGATGGAGGTCACTCGTGGCGGGGAATCCCCTGTAGGCATGGACCCAGGCACTGTCCGCACGCGGATGTGTGGACACGAATGCGCCTTGCCGGGATCCAAACGGGGCCGTAGAGTATTACTCAGCCTGGTAATACCAGAAGGAGTCGTGCCGATGAAGGTGACATCGAAAGGTCAGGTGACCATTCCGCAGGACGTCCGGAGGGCCTATGGCCTGCTTCCCCACACGGAGGTCGAGTTCGTCCCGATGGAGGGCGGGGTGAAGATCGTGAAGGCGGGCGGGCGCCGCCGGGGCCGACGTCTGGTCGAACGGCTGGCCGGCCGGGGCGACGGCGCCCTGACCACGGACCAGATCATGGCCCTGACCCGGGGCGAGGGGTGACCGTCCTGGTCGACAGCAACGTGCTGCTGGATGTCATCACCCGGGATCCCACGTGGTTCCCCTGGTCGTCCGGCCGCCTGGCCGAACTTGCCGAACTCCACGAACTGGCCATCAACCCCATCATCTACGCCGAAGTCGCGGTCCACTTCTCCTCCGTCGAGGAACTGGACGAGACCCTGGGCGCCGACGACTTCCGTCGTCTGGACCTGCCCTGGCAGGCCGCGTTTCTCGCCGGCCGATGCTTTCTGCTCTACCGGAAACGGGGTGGAGCGCGTCGCTCGCCCCTTCCGGATTTCTATATCGGGGCGCACGCGGCGGTGTCAGGATTCCGCCTGGTCACCCGCGACGCGGCCAGGTTCCGGACGTATTTCCCCCGGGTCGAAATCATCAGCCCGTGACGCTGACGGCCACCGGCCCGGAGGGCCGCCTCTCCCTCCAACCTCTTTCCTACCGCGCGGCTTCGATCCCTCCCCCGTGCCAGACCCGCAATGCGCCGCCAGCCCATGCCTCCACCTGCTGGCCCCTCCCAACGGGGGAAGCCGCGCGCACTCACCCAGCGTGCAGGTACCCTCAAGAATCCGGCAGCCAGACCCGGACCTCGAGGTGCTGGC
>PXDE01000391.1 GCA_003566475.1 PVC group bacterium
ACAGGGTCTCGCGCACCGCCTCTTCGGACAGGGCAAGAAGCCGGAACAGCGGCGCCGGGGCGAGATCGGGGCGATGGCGGTCGACCCACGCGGCCACGGCCTGCTCCGGGGTCTCCCCGCCGTGGAACACGCGCAGGGACACGGTGGCGTTGATCTCGTTCCAGGGGGACGAGGTGTCCAGCCAGGTCAGGCGGCGGAACGGTCCCCAGCCCCCGGTCTGAACCCAGAGGCAGATGCCGACCAGATTCCGGCACCGGGAGAGTTCGTCCCGGAGCCGGGTCACCTCCGCGCCGACGAACGACGGATACTCCCCGAAGCCTTCGTACTCCCGGCGCGCCTGCATCTCCACGATCTTGGCGTGGTCGGTGGCGAAGAAGAGGGGGTTCGCCGGAAGGAACCGGAAGAAGTCCGACTCTCCATGCTTCATGGACAGGACCAGGTTCGGACTGTCGAGGCCCCGGAACACGCGGAGGAAGGTGGTCCGGTTCCAGATGAGATCCCCGATCGGATGGGCGCCCACGCTCCAGGTCCGGAAGACCAGGGTCCGGTTCCGGGCTTCGAACTCCGGCAGCAGGGCCCGCAGGCAGGCCCGGGCCTCCTCGGGCCGGCGGAGGGTGAGCCGGCTGCGGAAGTCCGACTCGGTGTCGGAGGCGTCCGCCTCTCCCGCCCGCAGAATCAGCCCTTCGACCTGGGGAAAGTCCTCCAGCAGCCCTGCGGCCGCCCTTCGGAGAAAGCTCCGGATCCGCCCCGGGCGGTCGGCCAGATGTGCGTCCAGTGCAGGATGGAAGAACATCACGTCGGTGGTGACAAACACCCGCAGGCCGGCCGCCTCCGCGAGGCCGAAGATCCGGCCGAACTCCTCCCGGTAGGCGGCGATGCGGTCCTGCAAGGGGCGGGGGTAGACCGTGCAGGGGGTGAGATGGGCCAGATCGTCGAACGTGATGGCGTTGAAGCCCTCCTCGGCCGCCCGCCCGCAGAACCTGCGGACATCCTCACGGATGCGGGCGAACCGCGCCCGGTCCACGGCGCCGTCCGGGGTCTCCACGTGCGAGAAGGGAATCTTCGACCAGTTGATGGTCGGGCGGTCGTAGCCGACAAAGAACGGACCGATCCCATCCACGATCCGCCACCGCATGTCCGCGGCGCTCCGCTCCCCCGTGGCCCCGGTACCGGGCATGGCCGCCGTCCGACGATTCCTAGCCCGCCGGAAGCCGGATCCGGAAGGTGCTGCCATGGCCGAGTTGGCTCTCGACCTCGACCTCGCCGCGATGGGCCTGGGCGATGTGCTTGACGATGGACAGCCCCAGCCCGGTGCCGCCCACCTCGCGGCTGCGGGCCCGGTCGATGCGGTAGAACCGCTCGAAGAGCCGCGGGAGATGGTCGGCCGGAATGCCCGGCCCATGGTCGGTCACCGAGATCACGACATGGCCGTTCACACTCCGGGCGGTGATCTCGACGCGGTTTCCGGTCCCTCCGTACTTGATGGCATTCTCGGCCAGATTGGCCACGCCCTGGACCAGCAGGTCCTCCCGGACCTTCACGGGCAGATCCGGCGGATTCACGTCCAGGGTCAGGGGCACGCCGGTGGCCCGGGCCTGGCCTTCGACCGACTCCACCGCCGCCTCGAGAATCTTCCGGACCGGAACCCGGTCCAGCGTCGCCTCGGGCAGCACGCCGGTCTGCTCGATCTTGGACAGACTCAGCAGATCCTCGATGATGCTCTCCAGCCGGGCCGAATGCTTGGCGATGATGCCGAGGAACCGGGCCCGGGCCTCGGGATCCTCGGCCGCGCCTTCGGACAGGGTCTCGATGAAGCCCTTGATGGAGGTGATGGGGGTCTTCAGCTCGTGGGAGACGTTGGCCACGAACTCGGACCGCATCCGCTCGAGCTGACGGAGCCGGGTGATGTCCTGAAACACCAGGATCGAGCCGATGCGCCGGTTCCGATGGTCGCAGAGGGCGGAGGCGTGCGCCGCCACCACCTGCTCGACGGGCCCCGCCAGCTCCATTTCCTTCCGGATCCGCCCTTCCCGGGCCAGGCTCTCCGCCACCAGGTTGTGCAGATCCGGATCCCGCAGCACCTCCTGGATGGGCCGGCCCACCAGCGTCTCCTCCCGCAGATTGAACATCCGCACGGCGGCCCGGTTGATCCGCATCACCCGCTCCCGCCGGTCCACGGTGATCAGCCCCTGCACCATGCTGTCGACCAGGGCCTCCTGCTCGAGCACCTCGTCGCGCAGTCCGCCTTCGCGGGCCCGGATCCTGGCCGCCGCCTGGGCCAGCGCGTTCTCCAGAGGCTGCAGGCCGCTGCCCCGGACCACCTCGAAGGGGATATCGAGTCCGTCGCCCAGGCAGTCGATGGCGGCCTGGAGGCGGTAGCGGTCGCGGGTCCACCGGCGGCGGGCCCGCCAGGTCAGCAGGCCCAGGCCCGCGATGGTGACCAGAACCCCCGTGAGGACAGCCACGTCGGCCGGGCGGCCCTGCCGGAGGGCGTAAAAGGTGGCCAGCCCCCCGACGGCCGACGCCGCCATCGCATGCCGAAACGGCAGATAGCTTCCGCAGAACGTGCCCAAGCGATTACTCCCGGAACCGGTACCCGACGCCCCGCACCGTCTCCACCAGGACGCCGGCCTCCCCCAGCTTACGCCGGAGTCCCACCACCTGCACGTCCACCGAGCGGTCGGTGACCGGATAGTCGTGGCCCTTCACCGCGTCCACGATCTGCTGGCGAGTGTACACCCGTCCCGGGCGCCCGGCCAGAAACCGGAGGAGCCCGAACTCGGTGGCCGTGAGGTCGACGGGCTTGCCCTGCCACTCCACCCGGTGGCGGCTGGGGTCGACGAGGAGCCCGTGCCGCATGAGGGGCCGGTCGTCCACCACCATCTCGTCGGGGGCCCGCCGCAGGGCGGCCCGGACGCGGGCCACCAGCACCCGGGGACTGAACGGCTTGGTGATGTAGTCGTCGGCGCCCAGGTTCAGGCCGGAGACCACGTCGTCCTCGGAGGACTTGGCCGTCATCATGATGATCGGGGTCTGCCGGGTCTTGGCGTGGTTGCGCAGAAACTTGCAGACCTCGGCCCCGTCCAGACCCGGCAGCATGAGATCGAGCAGAATCACATCGGGCGGCTGGCTCAGCGCCAGCTCGATCCCCTCCTCGCCGCTCGCGGCCTGGATCACGGTGAACCGGTCGCGGGCAAGGTTGTAGCGCACCAGCTCCCGGATGTCCTCGTCGTCCTCGATCACCAGCACACGCGTGTCCGCCATGGGGTCTCCTCCGGTTTCCCCACACAATGTACAGCATCCGTGCGCCTGGCGTGAGCCCATGGTTAGGAAACCATGATGCCCCGCCTCCGGCTCCGCCGGAACGCCTCCGGCCCCGGGCGGTTCGGGTCCGCCGCATGAATCCGGCCTGACGAAGGGTCGGCGCGAACCGCCCCCGGCGGCCCGGCCGCCTCATCGGTTTCTCACGCCGCCCTGATGGTCCGATAGCGGGGCGCGCCTAGCGTCTGTCTCAACTTCGACCCTCGATGGGTCGGGAACCTCCGGGCGGAGAGGCATCGTCGCCCGGGGTCGACGTCGGTCATGGATGGCGGCCCACGGTGGGTCGCCAGCCCAGCGGAACCGAAGCACACAACAGGAGACAGGCATGCAGAAGGCAATGGCAGCGAGCTTGGCCGCACTGGTGGCAATGTCCATGACAGCGGCGCACGGGCAGGAGCAGACGATTCGTCCGGCCAATCGGAACATCAAGGATCTCCAGATCCGCGGCCGGGTGCAGACCCAGTTCGGGTACACCGATGTCGACAACGACGTCGGCAGCGACGACTACAGCACGTTCGAGGTGCGCCGGGCCCGCATCGGGCTCCGGGGAACCCTGTTCCAGAACGTGCGGGCCCAGGTCGAGGCGAACCTGGTCCCCGGCGAGGATCTGAGCATGCGCTCGGCCTTCCTCCAGCTCCGCGAGCAGGACATCCCGCACATCAAGGTCGGCTACGACAAGCCCTGGTTCGGATTCGAGGAGAACACCTCCTCGGCCGAGATCCTGACCGTCGAGCGGACCCTCATCGGCAACACCCTGGCCCCCGGCCCGGTCACCGGTCTCGGCGTGGAGCACAGCCTGGGCATCCTCGGCCTGCGCGGCGGCATCTACACCGACCGGGACAACCGCAACGCCGACGGCACCTCGGACTACCTGTTCAACGTCAGCGCCGAGGTCACGCTCGACGAGATGGTCGGCGAGGGCAACGCCCTGCGCATCCGCGCCGACTACCTCAACAGCGACGATCCGGGCGGCAATGCCGGTGGCACCTTCGACGACGCCTATTCGCTGAGCGTGCACGCCAAGGCCGGTTCCTTCGACTTCCGCGCCGAATACATGCTGGGCGACAAGGACGGCAACGAGATCAGCGGGTGGTACATCATGCCCTCCCTGTACCTCACCGAGAAGCTCCAGGCCGTGGTCCGTCTGGAAATGACCGAGTCCGACCGGGCCGGCGGGCTGAACTCCCAGAGCCGGTACGTGCGCCGCGCCCCCGGGGCCTCCCTGGGCGCCGTCGAGGCCACGGACGACACCCCGGCCGTCAACCCCTTCCGGGGCGACGACTACCAGGCCATCTACGTTGGCCTGAACTACTACTTCGCCAACCATAGCAACAAGCTCATGGCGGGCGTGGAACTCTCCACCATGAAGAACACCTCTGGCGGCGATCTCGACGCCACCACGGCATTCACCGCCTGGCGGATGCTGTTCTAGGCGGTCTCTTCCTGACCGCACCCCTCCAGGGGGGCGGGCTCCGGCCCGCCCCCCTCTCTCTCCTTCCGGGCGGGCCGCCGTGTCCGCGCGCCGGATCCCCGGGCCAGGCGCCGCAGGCCGACCTCGCGGGGGTCAGCCCGCCAGCGCCTGCTCGACCACCTTCAGCAGCATCTCCGGCGGGACGGGCTTTTCGAGCACCTGCTCGACCGGGAGCCAGGTGGGGTCGGGCTCGAAGGCGTAGGCCAGGCCCTTCTCCTGCCGGATCCCGGTCACCAGCACCACCTTCAGCCCCTTGAGCGCGGGGTCGTCGGGGATGGCCCGGGCCACCTCGAACCCCTCGGTGTCGTGGGTCATCATCACGTCGAGGATCATGAGATCCGGCCGCCAGGACCGGGCCTTGACCAGGCCCTGGGCCCCGTCGGGCGCGGTCTCCACCACGTAGCCCGCCGCCTCCAGGAGGTCGCGGTTGGATTCGCTGAAATCCAGGTCGTCGTCCACGATCAGGATACGCTGCCCGTCGCTCATGTCGCACTCCCCGCCGCGGCCTCCGCGGCTTGCTCAGGTTTTCCCGCCCATCGCGGCAGGTCGAAACGGAATTCCACGCCGAGTCCGGGTCCGGTGACAAGCTCGATCTGTCCGCCATGGGCTTCGACCATGTGGCGGCAGATGAACAGGCCCAGCCCGGTCCCCTTGAGGAACGCGCTGCGCTCCCCGGCCTGAAGGCGGACATATTTCCGGAACAGCCGGGCCTGCTGTTCGGGGGGAATGGGCTCCCCGTCGTTGTGGACCCGGAACCGGATGCGGCCCCCGTCCACGGCCGCCGCCACGGTGATGGTCCCGCCCGTGCGCCCGTACTTCACCGCGTTGCCGATGAGGTTGTCGAGGATCTCCCGGACATGCCCGGGATCGGCATGCAGCTCGGCCCCCTCGGGAAGGTCGGCCGCGATCCGCATCCCGGCCTCGGCCGCCCCGGGCTCGAACCCGTCCGCCACCGGCCGCACCAGATCGGCCACCTGGATGCGTGTCGGCGCCGGGGTGAGATGCCCGCTCTCGATCCGGGACAGGTTGAGGTAGCGCCGGGTCATGTCGCCCATTCGGCGGACGGTGTGGTCGATCACCCCCACCGCCTTGCGCTGGCGGTCGGTGAGGGGCCCGGCCTTCTCGGTGCGCAGGAGGTAGGCGTAGTTCATCATGGAGGCGAGGGGGGTGTTGAGGTTGTGGGTGACGAACCCCAGCATCTCCATGTAGTTGCGGTTGAGCTCGGTCAGCTCGCGGTTGGCCTCGGCCAGCTTCTGCTCGCGCTCCTGGAGCGCGGCCGCCATCTCGTTGAAGGCCTGGATCAGCTCGGCGGTCTCCTCGCTGGCCAGGCGGGCGGACACGGGACTCGGATAGGCGCCTTGCTCGAGCTGCCGGGCGGCCCCGGCCAGGCGCTGGATGGGACGGGCGACCCAGGACGCGAACGGCAGGGCGATGACCAGCGAGCCCAGGGTGGCGGCGGCGGCCAGTCCCACGTAGCGCCAGATCACCGCGACCGCGAGATCCCGGAAGGGACGTTCGAGGATGCCCACATAGAGGATGCCCACCACCTCGCCCTGCGGATCGTGGATGGGGTCGTAGGCGGCGAGATACCAGTCGTAGACCACGAAGGCCCGATCCACCCAGGACTCCTCGCGGTCGAGCACCGATTCCGCCACCTCGGACGAGAGCAGCGTGCCCAAAGCCCGCTCTCCGGTCTCGCGCAGGACGGTGGTGGCGATCCGGGCGTCGCCCAGGAAGATGGTGGCCGTGCCAAAGGGACGGCCCTGATAGAGCCGGTCGCCGTACAGGGTGTCCCGGATGGTGTCCACCAGGTCGAGGTTCCGGTTGAGCAGCACGCCCCCGTAGAGCACGCCGACCGGGCCGTCTCCGTCGGGCACGGGCACGGCGGCCATCAGCACCAGGCCCCGGGTCTCCACCGCATCGTCGCGAGCCCGGGCCCGCTCGGTGGCCCGCAGGTCCAGCCGGGCCCGCGCGGCCAGGCCCTCGCCCTCGGCCTCCAGCCGGGAGGCCGAGAACACCTGCGTGCCCACGCCCGCCTGCCCCCGAAGCGCGGATGCGATCAGCGGATCGTCGCCTCCGCCGGGATCCCGGGCCTCCCCCGCGCCGGCCCGGAAGCGGACCACGCCTTCCGCATCCACGATCCCCAGAAAATCCAGGCCGGCCAGGCGCCCCACGTCGTCCAGCCGCGCCGCCAGCGCGGGGTCCGCCCAGCGGTCATCCCGCACCGCCCCGGCCACCGTGGGATAGCCCGCGCCCAGCTCGAGGCCCAGCGCGATCCCGTCCAGCCGTCCCCGATAGCTGCCCCACGCGCTCTGCAGGTCCTGGCGCACCCGGTCCTGGGCCTCGCGCACGTTCTGGGTCTGGATGAGCCCGACCCCGAACCACGCCGACAGCACGGCGAAGAACAGGACGACCATCGCGAACCCCAGGAACAGCTTGGTCCGCAAGCGCATCCGCCAGGCTGGGCGGGGAGAGGTCATCCGCGCAGGGCCTTCACCCGCGCCCGAACCCAGTCCAGCCACGGCTCCAGCCCCTCGCCGGTGCGCGCGGACAGCTCGAACACGGGGATGCCGCCATGGACCGCCTCGAGGTGGCCGCGCAACGCGGCCATGTCGGTGCCCAGCACCGCGGCGAGGTCGGTCTTGGTCACCACCACGGCCTGGGCCTCCTGGAACAGGAGCGGATACTTGAGCGGCTTGTCCTCCCCCTCGGCCACGCTCAGCACCGCCACCTTGGCGTGCTCGCCGATGTCGAACTCGGCCGGGCAGACCATGTTGCCCACGTTCTCCACGAACACGGCGTCGAGCTCGGCCAGGGGAAGGTCGGCCAGCGCGGCGTGCACCAGCCTGGCCTCGAGATGGCAGGCCCCGCCGCTGAGAAGCTGGCTGGCCGGGACGCCCAGGGCCCGGATGCGCTCGGCGTCGCGGGTGGTGGCCACGTCGCCTTCCAGCACGGCCATCCGGGTGCCATCTCCCATCGCCGGGGCCGTGGCCTCGAGGAGGGCGGTCTTGCCCGACCCCGGAGACCCGATGAGGTTCAGCATGAGCAGCCGCGGCCCGGCCAGCAGGCGCCGGATCTCCACCGACCACCGGTCGTTCTCGCCCTTCAGATCCTGATACACCTTCACGGCTTCAATCGTCATCGCGCTCCACCTCCAGTCGGTCCAAGTAGAATTCCTTTCCGGTCCGCACCTCGACGCCCGGCCGCCCGCAGTCTCCGCACACGAACCAGGGCGGCTCGATCTCGCCCGTCCAGCCGCAGGCCGGACAGCGGGCGGTGACGGGCACGATCTCGAGGTCGAGCCCCGATCCTTGCGCCGGGGTCCCCTCGACGCAATAGCCGAAGGCCCGGGTCAGGAAATCGGGCACGATCTGATGCAGCCGCCCCGCCACCACCACCGTGCGGACCACCCGCCGCGGCGGCGGATCGAGTCCGGCCAGAGCCTCCAGGGCGGCGTGGGCCACCCGCTGGGCCAGCGCCAGCTCATGCATGGTCCGCCGCCTTCCAGGCCGTGTCGGGGAACTCCGCCGTCACCGCGTCCGCGTACGCCCCGATCCGGGACTCCAGCTGCGGGCTGAGATGCTCGGCGGGGTCGAGGGCGGCGGGCTCGATGCCGATCAGCACCACCTCCTCCGGCGGGTGCTCGGACATGGCGAGCAGCCGCAGCCAGCCCAGCAGATGGCCCTCGTGCAGGGACAGTCCGGGGCGGATCTCCTTCTCCTCCGCCTCCCGGGGCAGGAACCGCCGCCAGACCCCGGGCGCCTCGCCCATGCGGGCGCAATCCACCAGCACCGCCTTGCGCCGCCCCTCCAGATAGTGGAGCACCCCGAAGCCGGCCTGGCCCAGGGCCAGGCATTCCGGCCCGCCCGTCTCGGGAAGCCGTTGCTCCACCGCCTCCACCACATGCATGCCCACCGCGTCATCCCCCATCCAGGGGTTCCCCAGCCCGATCACCACGTCGGGCGGCGGGCCGTCGCCCCCACGCATCATGGCCGCGCGTCCATGCGCGGTTCCCCTGCCCTTGCGCGCCCTTCGTGGTTCATACGAACTCCACGTCCAGAAGGTGCGTCGAGCACGACACGCAGGGATCGTAGCTGCGGACCAGCATCTCGAGCTGGAGGCGGATGCGGTCGGGCTCCTGGTCGAGGATCTCGGGCAGGAAGGCCTCGATGTCGTGCTGGAGATTGCCGTGGTTCTGGTTGGTGGGGATGCAGAGGTTGGCCCGCTCGCAGCGGCCCTCGGCATCGAACGCGTACCGGTGGAACAGGATGCCCCGCGGGGCCTCCACCGCCCCCACGCCCTCGCCCGCCCGCGCCTCGGCTCGCCGCGGCTCGTCGCGGATCCCGGTCGTGAGCAGCTCGTCGATGAGGGTCAGCGACCGCTCCACCACCTGCACCGACTCCACCACCTGGGCCACCGAGTTGAAGAACGGGTTGGCGCAGTCGGGGGTCAGCCCCAGCGTCCGGGCGGTGGCCGCGGCCAGGGGCATAAGGTGCTCGTGGTTGAGCCGGAATCGCGCCAGCGCCCCCACCGCGTAGGAATCCCGGTGCCACCTCGCCCACTTGGCGGTGGACTGGGGGGTGACGTACTCGTTCACCACCCGTTCGAACTCGTGCGCATCCACCGTCTCGTCGGTGTCGGAGCTGCCGATCTGACCGTGATAGAACGGATAGGTCGGGGGATTCACCAGGGCGATGGATTCGGTCGGCCGCGTGAACGCGGGCAGGGCTCCGGCCAGGCTGGCCACCACCTCGGCCAGGGCGGTCAGCCGGGGCACCGCCTCCGTCAGCTCCTGCTGAAGCGAGCGCAGATCCTCCTCGGTGGGGAGGCGGGTGAACCCGCCCGGCTGCAGGCGCACGGGATGGGTCTTGCGGCCGGCCAGCACCTCCATCATCCGGTTGCCCAGCCGGTGCAGGGCGATCACCGTCTTCACCACCTCGGGATGACTGGCCACCAGGGGCACCACCGACGGATGCCCCAGCAGGTCCGGCGCCACCAGGTAGCCCACATGGAGGATGTGGCTCTCCAGTTGCTCCCCGTAGTGGGCCAGGACGCGCAGCCTGTCCGTCTGCTTGGTGGGCCGGATGCCCAGCGCGTCCTCGATGGCCTTGACCGCGGCCAGGGTGTGGGTGACCGAGCAGATCCCGCAGATCCGGCTCACGATGGTCTGGATGTCCTCGAACCGGCGGCCCCGGACCATGGCCTCGAAGAACCGCGGGGCCTCCGGCACCTGCCACTCCGCCTTCTCCACCTTGCCGTCGCGGGCCCGCACCCGGATATGCCCGTGGCCCTCGATCCGGGTGACATGCTTCACATGCAGATCAAGCGTGGCGACCATGGCCCACCTCCGATTCCTGATTGAACAGCCTCAGCAGATCCTCGAGGTCGGCCTCGGACTTTCCGTACTGGGCCATCACCGTGCGGGCGGCCTCGATATTGGCGTCGTCCACCAGCCCCCGGCAGCCGAAGCACCAGAACCCGTTCGAGGGGCAGCGGGCCCCGCAGCCGGCCCGGGTCAGCGGTCCCAGGCAGACCTCCCCCAGCTCGTAGCGGCAGACATTCTCCCGCAGCTTGCACTCGACGCACACCGGGTGATGCGGCACCCGCGGGGTGCGGCCGGTAAGCAGATCCTGGACCAGACGCACCAGTTCCGACCCGTCGATGGGGCAGCCCTCCACCCGGTAGTCCACCTTCACCACCTCGGCCACCGACCGGGCGGGTCCGGCGGCCAGATGCGGGTCGTCGGCGTGCGTCCCATAGACGGCCCGGGTCACCTCGCCGTGGTCCATGGGGTTGCGGATCTTGTTGACCCCGCCCAGGGTGGCGCAGGCCCCCAGGGCGATGAGCACCCTGGCCTGCTCGCGGATTTCGCGCAGCCGGGCCGCGTCCTCCTCGCGGACGACGGAGCCCTCGACGATGGCGATGTCGAAGGCGTCGGAGGTCTCGGCCATGGCCTCGCGCCAGACCACCGGCTCGACCAGGCCCAGCAGGCCGAGCAAGTCCTCCTCGAGGTTCACGATCTGAAGCTGGCAGCCTTCGCAGCAGGCGAAGTCGAAAATGCCGATCCGGGGTTTGCTCATCCGATGGCCTCCGGGGTGCGGGCGATGTCGAGGTAGCGATAGACGGGGCCGTCCTGGCAGGCGTAGCGGCCGTTGATCTGGCAGTGGCCGCACTTGCCCACCGCGCATTTCATGTGCCGCTCGAGCGACATCCAGATCCGGGCGTCGGGCAGACCCAGCTTGTGCAGCTCCAGAAGCACGAACTTGTACATGATGGGCGGCCCGCAGAGGATGGCCGTGGTGCGGGCGTTGTCCACCTCCACCCGGGGCAGCAGGGTGGTGATGACCCCCACATGGCCGTCCCAGTCCGGACTGGCCGTGTCCACGGTCTCCAGCACCCGGACGCCGGGCGCTTCCGCCCATTCCGCCAGCTCCCCGATGAACAGCCGGTCGGCCGGGGAGCGCGTCCCCACCAGGATGGTCACCCGCCCGTAGTCGCGGCGGCGGTCGAGCACGTACTGGATGGCCGACCGCAGGGGCACCAGCCCCAGCCCGCCCGCGATCAGCAGCAGGTCGCGGCCCCGGGTCTCCCGGCTGTCCACCGGGAAATGGGTGCCGAACGGCCCGCGCAGGCCGATCCGGTCGCCCGGGGCCAGCCGGTGCATGGCGGCGGTCACGTTTCCCGCCCGGCGCACCACCATCTCCCAGGTCCAATCGTCGCCGCCATGCCCGCGCCGGGTTACCGAGGAGCTGATCGAGATCGGGGCCTCGCCGATCCCGGGCACCGTCACCTCCAGAAACTGACCCGGCAGCCCGTGGACCATGCCGGGTTCCTCCGCGCGCAGCCGGAAGAAGATCTCGGCGTCGGTCAGCGGCGTCACCTCCTCGACCCGGGCAGGCCGGGGCAGATAGACATCGGCGAGGGGTTCGGGAGCGGCCAGGGTCATGGCGTGTCCTCCTGCAGGCGGTTGTAGACCTCGACCGGGTTGGCGATGTTGGCCGTGCAGGCGCCGATGCAGCGCCCGCAGCCCACGCAGGCGATCTCGCCGATCATGTCCCACACGTACTTGCCCTTGCGGAAGTAGCGGTGCCGGTAGCGGGCGGCCCGGCTCTTGCGGAAGTTGTGGCCGCCGGCCACCGCCGCGAACTGGGTGAACATGCACCCGTCCCAGGTGCGGACCCGCTCGCCGTCCGCAAGCCCCGGGTTCCACTCGTCGCGCACGTCGAAGCAGTAGCAGGTCGGGCAGACCAGGGTGCAGGCCCCGCACGAGTAGCAGAGAGCGCCCTTCTCCTCCCAGATCGGATGGTCGTGGGCGTCGGCCAGCAGCTCGGGGATGCGCTCGGGGGCCATGGTGAGCCGGTGCTTTCGCAGGGCCTTCCGGTTGCGGATCCACACCTCCTCACGGGCGGCCAGCGACTCCGGCCCCGCGTCGGGCGCGTCGGCCAGCCCGTCCATCAGCGTCCGTCCCTTCTCGGTGCGGGCCTCGGCCACGTAGCTCCCGTCGGGCAGCCGGGTCAGCATGGCGTCGAAGTCCCGGTTGCCGTCCACCGTGGCCTGGCCCAGGCCTCCCGCGAAGTGATGCTCCGACACCGTCTCCACGTCCAGCACCACCAGGGTGGCCGCGTGGCGGCGGGTGAGGTAGTGCGCGTCGCCCGGGGCCCGGGCGAAGATCGCGTCGAGCTGGTTGATGGCCACCAGGTCGTAGGGATGGATCCCGAACAGCACGAACGGCTCCGCCTCCACCGCGCTCTCGAACCCGCCCTCCCTGGTGAACCGCACCAGGGTCTCCTGCTGGGGCAGGAAGTATTTCTTGGGCGGGAGGATGGTCACGTCGTAATCCAGCCGCAGATCCGCGCTCCGCCGCAGCCGGTCGAACGCGAACCGCCCCTGGCGCGCCTGAGGCGCGTACACCGGCGGCCCCTCGAGCAGCGAGTCCACCCAGGCGCGGAGCTCAGGTTCCGAGATATGCTTGATCATGGCGTCTCCGGGGAGGGGTCAGGAGTGTTCAGGGTTCAGGGTTCAGGGTTCAGGGTTCAGGATTCGGAGAGGGCGGGTGAGGCGATGCGGGATGCGGGAGACCGAAGATTGGCGACTGACGAAGGCGAATTGATGAAGTGAATCCACCGCCAGGCGGCACCCCGTGGCCCGGGCTTCCAGCCCGGAGCCGAGCGAGGTTCGATCCCGATCCGGCCATGGGAAGCGATCTCTCCGACCATGGTCGTCCCGGGATCCAACCTCGCTCAGGCACGGGCTGGAAGCGCCGTGCCACGTCGGGGACATCATGCCGCAGTCCAAAGCCGGAGGCCCGTCGGCCAGACGCCCCCCTTGGACTGCGGCGGGAAGGGAGGTCTGCCGACCGCCACGCCGCCTTGGCTTCCGCCCGTCTCCGTCAGACTTCGCCGTGGCAGGCCGGAGGCGGGATCCGGGCAGGGCCCAACCCAGGCCCATGGCTCCGATCCATTCTATGTCAGACCTCGCTCTGCTAAAGTACATTATCTGTCATCCTCGACATCCAAAATTGCGTCTGTCTTCCCTGAACCCTGAACCCTGAACACTCCTGACTACGGCCCCCTGACCCCTGACCCCTTCCCCAGCAGCACCAGCTCCTGCAGCCCGGCCAGGAACCTCGCGTTGACCACATGAGTCCGCGGCGGCACGCGCAGGTTGGCGTAGGACAGGTTCAGCAGGCCCCGGACCCCCGCCGCCACCAGCAGGTCGGCCACCGCCTGGGCGGAGGTCGAGGGCACGGCCACCACCCCCAGCTCGGCCCGGGTCGACTTCACCACCCGGCCCAGACCCTCGATGGGCTTCACGGTGAGCCCCCCCACTGTCTGCCCCACCCGTTCCGGGTCACGGTCGAGAATGGCCACCGGGCGGAATCCGTGCGTGGCCAGCTCGCCGTGCTCGGCCAGGGCCGAGCCCAGCATTCCCGCCCCCACGATCACCACCCGGTGGGTGCGGGCCGAACCCAGCCGGTCCCGCAGCACCGCATCCAGCTCCCCGACCGGATAGCCGCGCTTGGCCGTCCCGGCCAGGTCGAGGTGCGAGAGATCCTGGCGGACGGTGGAACTGGTGAGTCCCAGCGCCCGGCCCAACGTCTGCGACGACACCCATTCCCGCCCCTGCCCGCGGAACCCCGCCACCGCATGGTGGTATCCGGGCAGCCGCCGCAGCACCGGCAGGGGCATGGTCCGGGCCTTGCGACGAGCCGTCCTCATGGCCGGTTCCGATGGGAGTCGTTCCTCATGCTGCCACGCTACCATGGGGCAGAACCTACCGTCAACAAATTAACGTTAAGTTTTTGTTGATTTGTTCGGGGTGCTGGGGCAAGCTTACCTCGTCCACCCACCGGAGGCCCATGCCATGACCGATCCGCAGGAACTGAAGGCGCATCTGCGCCAGCACGCGTTCTTCCAGGAAATGTCCGACGAGGGGATCGCCGCCGTCGTCGGCTGCGCCTCGGCGGCGGCCTTCCCGGCCGGCCAGATGCTCTGCCGGCAGCGCCAGCCCGCCGACCGGTTCTTCCTCATCCGCGGCGGAAGGGTGGCCGTCGAGGTGGCCCTGCCCCACCGCGACCCCATGGTGGTGCAGACCCTGGAGCCCGGCGAGGTGCTGGGCTGGTCGTGGCTGTTCCCGCCCTACGAGTGGAACTTCGACGCCCGGGCCATGACCGACGTCGAGGTCATCGCCATGGACGGCCGCTGCCTGCGGGGAAAATGCGAGGCCGACCCCGCCCTCGGCTACGACCTCATGAAGCGCCTCTCCGCCATCGTCATCCAGCGTCTCCAGGCCACCCGGCTCCAAGTGATGGACATGTTCGGATCGTAGGGTACCCTGGGGCATGGCCCCGCGAACCGATACCGCGCTCGAGGCCGCCGTCTGGCTCCAGCGCAAGCTGGTGTCGCTCACCCTTGCCGTGCTGGGCCTCGCCGCCTCCTATGTCCCGGCGTTCCGGGTGGCCGCCCACGGCGCCTACGGCCTGGCCGGCCGACCCGAGCTGCCGCACCCTGCGGTCCACGCTCCCCCTACCGCAGAGTTGCCGTCGCCCTGATGGGTTGAGGGACGTCGGGTGGAGATCTCTTGACTATCGTCGCCCATGGCATAGGCTAAGGCATATGAAAGCGACCAGCAGAACCTCCGGGCGCTCCGCGCGGCTTTTCCGCAATGGCCGAAACCAGGCGGTGCGGATTCCCCGGGAGTTCGAACTCCCGGGAAAGGAGGTTCTCATCCGAAGGGAGGGGGCGCGTCTGGTCCTGGAGCCTCTGCCCCGTCCGGACTCCTTGTTGGATCTGCTCGCCACGCTCGACCCGATCGCGGATCCGTTTCCGGACGTGGACGCGGGCATGCCGCCTCTGGATGACCCCGTTCGGTGACCTTGAAGCGCTTCCTGCTCGACACCGTCACCGTGTCCGACCTGGCCCGGAATCCCCATGGTCGCGTGGCCCGGCATCTGGCCGAGGAAGGCGTGGAGGCGGTTTGCGTAAGCATCGTCGTTGCCTCGGAACTCCGGTTCGGAGCGGTCAAGAGTGGGTCCGCCCGGTTGAGCGAACGGATCGCCCTGCTCCTTGATCGCCTGCCGATCCTGCCGTTGGAACCGCCGACCGATGAGCACTATGCGGAGATCCGACATCACCTGGAGCGTGTGGGTAATCCTATCGGGCCCAATGATCTCCTGATCGCGGCCCAGGCCCGTGCGCTCGGGCTCATCGTGGTCACCGACAACCAGCGGGAGTTCAAGCGGGTTCCGGGGCTGGAAGTCGTGAATTGGCTCGGTCCCAGGCGCTCACCAACGCACCTGTAGCCAGCGGGAATTCCCCCTCATGAAGCGTCGCCTTCGCATCGCCATCCGGGGCGCGGTCCAGGGAGTGGGGTTCCGGCCCTTCGTCTATCAGGTGGCCCATGACCTCGGCCTGGCCGGCTGGGTGATCAACGGGCCCGACGGGGTGGTGATCGAGGCCGAGGGCCCTTCGGACCATCTCGACGCCCTTCTCGCCCGCCTGTCCGCCGAAGCCCCGTCCGCCGCCGTCGTGAAGCGGATCGAGTCGGTGGAGATCCCGCCCCAGGGCGAGGCGACCTTCGCCATCCGCACCAGCGCCCATGGCCCGCCCACCGCCCTCGTCCTCCCCGACCTCGCCGTCTGCGCCGACTGCCGGCGCGAGCTGCTCGATCCCGCCGACCGCCGCCACCGGCATCCCTTCCTCACCTGCACCCGCTGCGGCCCCCGCTTCAGCATCCTCTTGCGCATCCCCTATGATCGGCCCCACACCACCATGGCCGGGTTCCCCATGTGCGACGCCTGCCGGGCCGAGTACACCGACCCCCGGAACCGGCGTCACCACGCCCAGCCCATCGCCTGCCCCGACTGCGGGCCGACCCTGACCTGGCGCGGCTCGGGGACCGAGGCCCGTTGCGAGGACGCTCTGGCCAGCGCGGAGCGGACGCTGCGCGAAGGCGGCATCGTGGCCGTGAAGGGCATCGGCGGCTACCACCTGATGGCCGACGCCCGCGATTCCGCCGCCGTGGCCCGCCTCCGCGAGCGCAAGCTCCGCGAGGAGAAGCCGCTCGCGGTCATGGCCCCCGATCTGGACTGGGTCCGGAAGATGGCCCGTGTCGGCCCGGAGGAGGCGCGGCTGCTGACCTCGGCCGCCGCCCCCATCGTCCTGGTGGCGAAGCGACCGGACACGACGGGCAGCCTGGCCGAAGCCGTGGCTCCGGGACGGCCGGAATGGGGCCTCATGCTCCCCTACTCTCCCCTGCACGCCCTGCTGCTCCACGACCTCGGTTTCCCGCTGGTGGCCACCAGCGGCAACCGCTCCGAGGAGCCACTCTGCACCGATCCCGGAGAGGCCGAAGCCCGGCTGGCCGACATCGCCGACGGCTGGCTGCATCACGACCGCCCCATCGCCCGCGCCGTCGAGGACTCGGTGGTACGGGTCATCCTCGGCCGCCCCCAGATCCTACGTCGGGCCCGGGGCTATGCGCCCCTACCCGTCGACGTCGCCTTCGATCTCCCCCCCACCCTGGCCGTGGGCGGACACCTCAAGAACACCGTCGCCCTCGCCCGGGGCGGCCAGGTCGTGGTGGGACCGCATCTGGGCGACCTCGAACACCCCTCGGCCCGCGAGGCGTTCGTGCGGGCGGCCGCCGACCTGGCCGATCTCACCGGCATCGCCCCGGAGCGGATCGCCCGCGATGCCCACCCCGACTATGCCTCGAGCCTGTGGGCCATGGAGCGGCCGCTTCCAGGCTATGCCGTGCAGCATCACCTCGCCCATGTCCTGTCCTGCCTGGCCGAGAACCAGGCCCAGCCCCCCGCTCTTGGGGTGGCCTGGGATGGCACCGGCTACGGCACCGACAGCACCATCTGGGGCGGGGAGTGGTTTCGCATCGACGCGGACGGCTGCCATCGGGTGGCCTGGCTCAAGCCGTTCCCACTCCCCGGCGGCGACGCGGGGATCCGCGATCCGCGCCGCGCCGCCCTCGGGCTGGTCCATGCCGCGCTGGGGGCCGAGGCCGCCGTCGCGCTGGCGTCGGACCTGGGGTTCGCTCCCGAAGAGGCCAGGGTGCTGCCGGAGATGCTCCGCCGCGGCGTCAACGCCCCCCGCTGCTCCAGCATGGGCCGGCTGTTCGACGCCGTGGCCGCCCTGCTCGGGCTCTGCCGCCGCTCCACCTTCGAGGGTCAGGCGGCCATGACGGTCGAGGCGGCGGCCGCGCCGGGCGACCTGGACCTGCCCCCCCTCGCGCCTGACGGGAGCGGGGCGCTGGATCCGAGCGGACTGCTCAAGGCACTCCTTGACGCCCGCGACCGGGGCGAACCGGCCCCCGCCCTCGCCCACGCCTTCCATCGCGCCCTTGCGACCACCCTTGTCGAGGTCGCGCGGGCCCAGGCCCTCCCTCGCGTCGCCCTGTCCGGAGGCTGCTTCCAGAACCGCCTGCTCACCGAGCTAACCGCCGACGCCCTCGCCGACGCCGGCTTCGAGGCGCTCATCCACCGCCAGGTGCCCCCCAACGACGGCGGCCTCAGCCTCGGCCAGGCCGTCGCCCCGGCATCCTGTGGCGAGCCCCACCTGTCCTGTGGGCTCACCCCCCCTCCCGCTCCGCCGTCGCCGACGGCAAGCCGTCCTCGTCCCAGGTGATGTGGACGACCATCGGGCGGCAGCACACGGTGCAATCTTCGGTGTAGTCCTGGTCGGCACCGGCCGCGTCAGGAACGACCTCGATATCGGTCAGCTCCCCGCAGCACGGGCAATGCACCTGAGTATGATCGGGCACGCTCATCGGTCGTCTCCTTGCTTCTGCGGCCCCAGGCCCCATTCGCTCCATCTCCCCGCTAGGGACGCGAACCGGGCGACAGCCAGATCAGGTCGTCGACCGGAAACCTCGCCTCGCGGGCCTGCCCCACTAGAGGGCGGGCGACGTCGGGCGCCAGGTCGGGCGTCCGGGCCAGGATCCAGAGATAGCGCCGGGTGGGGCCGCAGACCAGCGCCCAGGCGTAGTCTTCGTGGTCCAGCGCCATGATGTGGTACCCGCCATAGAACGGACCGAAAAAGGATACCTTGAGGCTGCCCACCTCCGGATCGCCGCGGAATCGGGCCACCCCTTCCGCCTGCCGCCATTCCCCGGCCGCCTCGTCGTAGCCCCGGTTGAGCACCCGGATCCGCCCGTCGTCGCGAAGGCTGTACTCGGCGGTCACCCGGGTCAGCCCCCGCTCGAACCGATGGTCGAGCCGGGCCACCTCGTGCCAGGTGCCGAGATACCGGTCGACGTCGAACCCGGACACCGGGGTGACGCCCCGCGGCGGACTGGTGCAGGCGGACATGGACACCACAAGCCCTCCCCCGGCGACGACGAGGCCCACCAGGGCCGTCGCCCGCCACCGGCAGGATCTTCGACTCGAACGGCCGACTTCACGCATGCCGCCATCTCTCGCACATACCGTCAGCGCCGGCAAGCGCGGGCGG
This sequence comes from PVC group bacterium, assembly GCA_003566475.1. Classification (GTDB taxonomy): domain Bacteria; phylum Verrucomicrobiota; class Kiritimatiellia; order SS1-B-03-39; family PXDE01; genus PXDE01. The sequence continues at coordinate 18,754 of PXDE01000391.1, forward strand.
GGAACCTCCATCCGGCTGAGCCCGGCGGTTCAGGGGCGGGGATTGCTCTGAGACACCAGGGCACGTCATCTCCCTCAAACCATTGCTCGCCAGCAGGATGTCCCCGACGTGGCACGGGGGCGCCTGCCCCC
>PXDE01000471.1 GCA_003566475.1 PVC group bacterium
CGGACAGGGCCACCCCCAGAGGACGGCGACCACCGCCCCGGCGTGGGTTGCCGCTCGTGACCAGATCGAGAGAGGAGGTTGTCGTTGCCATGGCTGACTCCTTGGGTTTCGTCCGCTGTGGGATGGTCCAGCCTGACTGATTCGAAAACATCATACACGGATCCCGGTCTCTGTGTTGTTCAATGCGTGCCAAAAAGTTTGCATTTTGTGCCACCTTGTCGGTGCCGGGTTGGGTTCGAATCCCGGCGGCGGCGGATTCCGAACGCGGGACGGCCTCGGGTGTGCGATAGTGTTGTATTGCGGGCAGGCCGTCCGTCGGGGACGGCGCGGCCCGCGGGAGACCCCATTCGATGCGCCGATATCCTCTTTGCCTCGCCCTGATCCTGACCGCGCCGCTGCTCCGGGCCCAGGCGGCCGACCCCGTCTCGGTCACCACCGAGCGCATGACCTTCCAGGTCCGGGTGCGCCCCCAGGGGCCGCGGGGCGCCACCGAGCCCGCCCCCACGGAGTGGGTCTACAACCTCCGCGGCGGCGAGATCACCGAGGTTCCCACCGAGGTGGATGTGATCAAGCTGAACAACGGCCTGATCGAGGCCTGGGTGTGCCCGGCCTTCGGGGCCCGGCTGCTCCGGACGATCGACCTCAAGACTGGCGCCGACTACTTCGCCTGGACCGGCGACTGGAACAACGACTTCCTCGGCTTCGGAACGGGCGGGGTGGAGCCGTCGTTCCCGTTCTTCGAACACGGGGTGTTCCTGCGCCAGCCCTCGGGCCACCGGATCGTCCGCCACGACGACGGCTCGGTGACCGTGGCCATGGACATGCGGTTCACCCACCACCAGTACCCCCGGGACCGCCGACGCTACGGCCGGTTCACCGAGGAGAGCCTGAACGTGATGGTGACGGTGTGGCCCGGCTCCACCGTGGTCGAGTACCGCATGCGCCGCGAGAACCCCACCCCGCTGCCCCGCGCGGGACGGCTGTGGAACTGCGTCACCTACGACTTCCCGGCCCCCAGGATCGAGCAGGAGCGGGTCAACCGCCGCACCGGCGAGACCGAGACCGTGACCGTGGTGGACCAGGACTACGTGCGCGAGCGCTACCGGATCATCTATCCCGCCCGCTGGGCGGTGGACCACGGCCCCACCCAGGTCCACAGCGTGCCGCATTGGTCGAACCCCTCGAACTGGCGGGTGTCCTACTTCGCCATCGACGCGCCCTACGGAATCATGGGGGTATACGACCGGGAGACGCGGGTGAACACCCTGATGTTCAACGACCCGGAGCATTCGCCGGGGGCCAAGCTGTACGCCGACTTCTGGAGCTGGGCGCCGGGCAAGGTGATGGTGGAACTCTGGGGCGGACAGGGCCTGGTGTTCGAGAAGCCGCCGCCGATGTTCCCCGCCTACGCGCCAGTGGAGGGCATCAACCATTTCGCGCTGGCCCAGGGGATCGGCGAGGTGACCGACGGCAACCGCGAGGTGGCGGTGGCGGTGGACGGGACCACCTTCGAGCTGATCACGTTCCGGGCCTCGGACGTCGTCGTGCGCAGCGGCGACGAGGAAGTCTTCGCGGGCGCGGTCGGCCCCCATTCCCCGGTCCGCGGCGCCTTCGACGGCCGGGATCTGGTGGTCCTCCGGGACGGCGAGGCGATCTTCCGCCAGACCTTCCCGCTGGACCGGCCGACCCCCGCGCGGGATGAGGTGGTCCCGAAGGCGGTCCGCGAGACGTTCGAGTGGCTGCGGTCCTACGGCGGCGAGCCCGAGCGGACGGAGGAGATGGAGCAGATCATGAACAACGAGGGGGCCCCCACCGCCCTCGACGCCGTGCGCCACGCCCGGAACGCCGCCGACGACATGACCCCCGCCCGGGCGCTCAGCCTGGCCCGGACCTGCTACCGGGTGGGGGCCTTCGAGGAGGCCGAGGCCATGGCCCGCCGGGCCCCCGGGCCCGAGGCCGACTTCGTGCTGGGCCTGATCGCCCTGGAGCGCGGCCAGGAGACGGACTTCGGCCAGGCCGGCCCCGAGGCCGACTACCTGCGGGCCCTGGCCTGGCGGCGGGCGGGCGATGGGCCCGGAGCCCTGGCGTTGCTGGACCGCTTCCTGGAGCGCAACCCCACCGCCTACCGGCCCCGGCTGGCCCGGGCCCTGTGGACGGAGGACCGGGAGGCGGCAGCCGGCCTGTCCGCCGAGAACCCCGGCTCGCCGGAAGCCCTGATGGTGCGCCGCCTGCTCGGGGATGATACGGTAGAGGCCGGCCTGGAGAGCCTGCTCGCCGACAACCCCGAGGCTCGCGAGCAGGTCGAGGACTTCCGCACGGAGATCACCGAAGGCCGCTTCCGCCCGCTGCGGCGTTACGAAGGGCGACCGTGAGCATGCCATGAAACGAATCCCACTTCTCATCGCCATCCTGCTCGGATTCCAGCTCCCCGTCCGGGCCGAGCAACCTCCGGCCATCCTGGTGCTGCTCGAGCATGGGTTCAACGGCGACGAGTTCTTCGGGCCGACCGCCGCCTTCCGGACCGCCGGCTACCGGGTGGTGGTGGCCTCGTCCCATGAGGAGCGCGTGCCGCTGCGGCTGGATCAGGAGCCGGACGCCACCTGGGACGTGCCGGTCGATCTGGCCGTCGCCGACGCCCGGCCCGAGGACTACATCGGCCTGTTCGTGCCCGGCGGATACAGCCCGGGCTTCCTCGAGACCAACCCGGACGCCGTCCGGGTGGCCCGGACATTCCTCGAAGGAGGCCAACCCGTGGGTATGGTCTGCCACGGCCCGCGGCTGCTGCTTCGCCACGGGCTGATGGAGGGCCGGGCCTTCGCCGGACTGTTCACCCTCGCCGACGAGCTGCCCGACCTGTGGATCCAGCGTCCGGGGCGCTACCTGGACCAGGCCGTGGTCCGGGTCGGGAGCCTGGTGACCTCCCGGTACCCCGGCGACATGGACGTGTTCGCCCGTCACTTCCTAGCTCTGCTGGCCGAACATGGCGGTATCCCGGTCGCGCCGCGCTCGGGCCGGGTCGCCCTGGTCCTCTCCAATCACCCCGAGCGATGGGGCAACTGGCACTTCTTCTCCCGCGCCATCGCCGCCGTCCAGGCGTTCGGGCCGGAGATGGAGCGGGCTGGGGCCCACGCCGCCGAGTGGGTCGAGCGGGTGCTCGACGCCGGCGCCGACGTGCTGGCGCTGGATGTGTTCCCCGAAGATTGGGAGGCGACCTCGCCCCGCCTGCGCGAACTGGCCCTGGCCCATCCGAAGCTGGTCGCGGAGGCCGGGATGCGGGAGCGGCTGGCGGCTCGAACCCATCCAACCACGTTCGTCGAGGGGCGCCGGATCGACGACTGGACCCGGGCCGTGGTGGCCCTGGCCCCCGAGGCCGAGGCGGCGTTTGAGCTCGGCATGGCGAAGCCCGCGCCGGTGCCGGAGGCTCCGGAGTTCCCCCGTGCCGACTCGGTGGCCGAGGCTGCGGTGGTGCTGGCCGTCCGCGAGGGCTTCGACGACCTGTCGGCGGTGGCCTGGCTGGACGCGCTTCGGGAGGCGGGCCTGGGCCCGGTGGCGGTGGTCGCCGAGGCCCCCGGCGAGGTTCGGGGTGTCAACGGCCTGACCCTCACCGCGGACGCGGCCTATGCCGAGGCCAGGATCTCCGAGCAGGCGGTGATCGTCGCCCCCGGATTCTTCTGGCCCCAGAAGAACCCCCGGGCCCGGCAGGCCGAGCAGCCGGACTGGATCGAGGCGCGGGAGGCCCGGGACGCCGCCCGCCAGGACTGGCTCCTGGCGGCCCGGGAGCGGGGCAACTGGCTGGTGCTGGTCGGCCAGGATGCCCTGCGGATCGGCCGCACCGAGGCGTTCGAAGGGACCCGGTTCGCGGCCAGCGAGCAGATGCTGTGGTCGTTCGGCCGCGCCGGGGCCCGCTACACTCCGGACCCGGCCACCCTTTCCGCCCCCCGCCTCATCACCGCCCGCGACCACCGCGATGCCGCCGATGCGCTCCGGCTTCTGAGGGAGCATCGGCCATGAGTCCCGGTTCCGCGACTGTCACTGGCCCCTGAATCACCCCTATGCGCACCATCCTCTCCCCCCTCCTTCTCCTCGCCACCGGCACCGTGCTGCGTGCCCAGACGCCTGCCGTCACCACCACTCCCGACGCGGTGGTGGTGGATCTGGGCAACGACACCCGCCTCGAGTTCGCCCTGCGCGACGGCTGGCTGCTTGGACTTCGCGCCGCCTCCATCGGCGGCCAGACGCTGACCTCGCCTGATACCGTTCAGCGGCCGATCCTCGTCCAGGACCACGGCGACACCCGGCACATGATCCAGACCTATCGGCTTCGGGAGGCCGCCGTCCGGGAGGGCCGGGTGGTGATCGAGCTGGATGCCGTGGCCACCACGGACCCCGCGCATCGTGCCGACCTGTTCGTGATGCGAGGCGACCGGGAACGGGTTCGCCAGGAAGGCATGACGCCCGAGCTCGAGCGTCTACGCGAAGCGGCCGAGGCGGCGGAGCGCCGCCTGGACGAGGCGGCGCTGGCGGCCGGGGACGAGCGGCTCAACCGCGAGCACCGACAGTGGCGGGAGGCCGAGGCTGCGCTGGAGAACCTGCCGCCGGACCAGAGGGACACGCACCGTCACGCCCAGCTCGAAGCCGACCGTGACGACCTCGAGGCGGCGGCCCG
>PXDE01000444.1 GCA_003566475.1 PVC group bacterium
CCAGCCGCTTGGCGGCCTGCCAGGCGATCTTCTGTTCCTCGATCACCCCGAGAAGCCGGTCGGCCTCGGACTCGAAGCGGGGGAGTTCGTCGAGGGTGAGAAAGTAGGTATCGCCAGCCAGGGAATAGGAGGCGTCGAGCGCCTCGATCGCTCCGCGGATCAGCTCGTAGCCCAGCATGAGGTCATGCTTTCCGGATTCGCGGTAGGGCAGGAGGGTCTGGGCCAGCCGGAGATCGGCCCGGATATCCTCGAGCAGGCTGCTTCCCCCCCACGTGGCCAGGGCCTCCGGGAGCTTCGACTCGGCGATGACCCGGGCCGCCTGGTTGTCCTGGAAGCTCTCGCGGGCATGGAACCCCTTGTGGGCCCGCATCCGGGCCAGGGACTGCTCGATGAAGCGCGGATCCTCGCGCCAGCGCGGGTTGGACAGCTCCATCTCGCCCGCCGCCCGGTGCCCGTATTCGGCCAGGAATTCGGTCAGGCTGCATTCGCCGTCGGCCACCTCGTGCAGCCGGATGTCCTGGGCCACCGTGGTGTCGCCGTCGAGGCCGCGGGTCAGCTCCCGCGCCCAGGTGCCGCCCTCCTTTTCATCCATAAGCTGAACCAGCCGGGCCTGGAGCCGGTCGTAGGCCAGGCCCCCGAAGAATCCGGGGAGAAGGGATTCCGGGGCGAAGTCGTAGAGCACCTTGCGGATCCGGTCGTTGAGGATGCGGACCAGACGCCCCGGTTCGAGGCGGGTGAGATCCCGCCGCCGTTCGGCCTCCACCCAGGCCACGAAAGCGGGGCGGATTTCCTCCTCGTAGCGGACCTTGGCCCGGGCCCGTCCCCGTTTCTGGAGGCGGCTGGCCCGGATCATCGCCGTGAGGGTGCCGGGGAGGCGACGCAGGAAGGTGTGGTCGGTGCGCTCGGGATCGAACTTGCGCGGGGCGGAATCGAGCAGCGACTTGTCCTTGGCCAGCTCGTCGTGATCGTAGCAGAGAGGGAACCCGGCCCAGAACAGCGCCGCCAGCCGGTCGGGATCCGCATAGATGCGCCCGGCGATCAGCTCCAGGAACCCCTCCTTGCGCACCCGGGCGCTGGGCTGATAGCCCAGGGCCTGGTACATCAGCCCGAACCCCCCGTCGCCGGACATGAACCTCCGCACGATGTCCCAGGTGAGCGGGGTGGGGAAGCGCAGGGTCTCGCCGAGATTGTGGGTGATCCACACCCGGCGGCCGCTCCCGGCCTCCGCCCGCAGCCGGGCGATCTCGGCCTGGCGAAGCGGTTCGACCGCCCGCGCGATGTCGAGACCCCGGATGGCCCGGGCCTGGAGGAGCGCGAATTTTCCCTGGTGCAGCCCCCATTCCACATCCACCGGGTGACCGTAGTGCCGCTCGATGCGCAGGCATAACTCGGCCAGCTCGCGGATCTGCGCCTCGGTCAGGCTGGGGGCGTCGGGGTCGCTGGGCGCCGCCACCGCCTCCGCCCAGGCCGAGACCGCCGTCGCCTTCTGACCCAGGATGGTCTCGATGGCCCCGGTCTCGCGGCCGACCAGAAACTGGTCGGGGGTGACGTCGCCGCTGACCACCGCCTCGCCCAGCCCGTAGCTCGCCTCGATCACCATGCGGTCGGCCCCGATGGCGTTGGGATCCTGGGTGAAGGTGATCCCTGATACCTCGGAGGGGAACATGGCCTGCACGTTGACCCCGGTGCCCCGCAGACCCCGGATCCGGTTGCGCTCGCGGTAGGCGATGGCCCGCTCGTTGTTCCAGGAGTCGAACACCGCGTTGATGCAGCGGACCAGCACGTCCCAGGGATCGGTGGGGAAGGGACTCCCCGTCCGGTGGCGGAACGCGTCGAACCAGGCCTCCACATCGCCCCGGCCGGCGGCGGGGACGGGAACCCCGGCGGTGGAGAACTCCTCCGGATCGACGCCATGCCAGACCTTGGCCGCCATGGCGATGAACTGGCGAAGCAGCTCCCAGAACTGCGGCGCGTCGGCGGCGGCCTCGGCCAGTCCGGGGTGAAGCCCGCAATTGAGCAGGGTGTCCATCATGCCGGGCATGGAATGGGCGGCCCCGCTGCGCACACTCAGGAGCAGGGGAGGGGAGCCCGTCCCGTAGGTCAGGCCGGTGTCCTTCTCGAGCCGGGCCAGCGCGGCCCGGACCTGGGCCTCCAGGCCTTCCGGCCACGTCCGCCCCAGGCGGAAATACTCCTCGCAGCAGGCGGTGGTCAGGGTGAACCCCGGCGGCACGGCCAGGCCGGCCCGGGTCATGTCAGCCAGGCTGGCCCCCTTGCCGCCGAGCAGATCGCGGTCGGATCCGGCGCCTTCGGGCAGCGGGTCGCCGAAGGTGACCACCCAGGTCGGGGAGGTAGGGTCGCTCATGGTCCAGTCTCCAGGCTTACCAGACCCCATCCGGCGCGGGGGGTGAGGATGCCGGTGCGGAAGAAGATGGACGGCGCGACCGGCGTGCCCACCCACGAGGCGTCCGCCCACGGTGTGGCCCGCAGGACACGGTCGGGGGATGCCTCTCCGTCCAGGTCGACGAGCAGAATGGACCCGTCCGGGGCGGTCACCAGCAGGTCGTCCCCCGAGACCATGGGGGGCAGGCCGGGAAACACCGGGCCAAACGGCGCGGCGGCCAGGCGACCGTTGTCCCGTCGGAGGACGATAAGATGTCTGTCGTCCGACACATAGGCCAGCGTGTCGCGGGTCATCACCACGGCCGAGGCCACGGCATGCGCGGGCGCGGACCAGTCGTCTCCGGAGAGCGCGGCGCCGTCGGTCAGGGCATGGGCCTGGATGCCGGTGGCGGTGGCCACGAGCACGCGCAGGCCGTCAAGCCGCGCAAAGCCCGGGTCGGAAGCGGCCACCGGCGCGGTCCAGAGCACGGCGCCGGTGGGCGCGTCGAGAAGGGTCAGGGCGAGATCGGTCACCGCCGCCACCCGGTGCTGCTCGACCTGGGAGAGACCGCGTAGGGGGCCGAGGGACCGCGACCACAGCCGGCCGCCTTCGGCCGACCAGGCGGCGAGGGTGTCGGCCTTCTCCCCGGCGAGGATCAGGTCGGGGGTCACCCGCAGCAGGCCAGGGGCGTCGGCCCCGACGGGGGTGGTCCAGCGCACGGAGCCGTCAGCCATGGCCAGCGAGAGCAGGACGCGGGGAGCGTCCTGTCCGGCCTTCCCGGTCAGAGCGACCACGGTGGCGCCATCGCCGTCGCCCACGATGGCGGGGCTGTGGTGGACACCTGCGGGGTCTTCATGCATCCAGAGGGGCGACCCCGCGCCATCGCGGGGATCCATAGGCTGGAGCGCGGCCAGGCCGGCCGGGATGCCGGCCACCCCGGGCATCGCGACGGGAACCACCAGGCGGTTGCCCATCACCGCCGGCGGCGCGGCCACCACCACCGCGTCGGTCTGGCCCTCCAGGCCCGCAGGCCACCCCCAGGCGTACGCGCCGAGTCCGGGGACCGCCGTGCGCAGGGGGTTGCCGCCCACGCCGGGCCCGCCTAGTTCGCCGTCCCAGACCGGGATCTGCCCCTGGTCTGGCTCGCCGACGGCACGGAACCCTTCGCGCTGGGTGCCCACATAGACCCGGCCCCGGGCGATGACCGGGCTGGACAGGACGCCCGGGTCATGGACGCTGGGCTGGGACCCCACCGGGAACTGCCATACCGGCTCGAAGGTCTCGCGGTCGAGCCCGTAGAGCATGCCGGACCGGGTGACCACATAGAGGAGTTCCTCGGTCAGGGCCGGAGAGGCCATGATGGGGGCGTGGGCATCCCACTCATGGGCGATCCGCCCGGTGTGGCGGTCTACCGCCAGCACCTGGCCGCGCCGGGTGGCCACGTAGGCGTGACGCTCCCCCAGAGCCACCGCGCCGAGGATGGTGTGGCTCACCTGGACCTTCCAGTCGTGGGTGTACTCCGGATCCTGCTCGGCCCGGGCCAGATCGATCCGCCAAAGCTCGCCCGCCGGGGGCTCGCCCTCGTTCACGAAATCTCCGCGGCCCATGCCGATGTAGAGCTTGCCGTCGGCCACCGCTCCAGGACTGAACACCGGAACCTCGGTCTCGATCCAGCGCCGCAGCTCGCCGGTCTCCGCGTCGAGAATGACGATGGCGTGGCCGTCCACCCCGAGGCCCACGATCACCCGGTCGCCATAGGCCACCACGGAGGTTTCCGCGTCTTGGTAGGTTTCGCCGGGGAGGTGCCAGATTAGCTCGCCGGTCTCTAGGTCGAGACAGCGGATCCCTCCCTTATCGCCCGCGCCGATGTAGACCCGGCCCTGGTGCACCACCGGGGTGCTCTCCACATGGTCGATGGTCTCGTGGGACCATTTCAGCGAGCCGTCGAGCACGTTCAGGGCGACCACCCGGGCCCCCTGAGTAAGATGGGTGCCCTCGCCGACGAGGAGGGTGTCGCCGGCGATCACCGGGGAGGAGAAGGTGGCGCGGTAGGTCCGGAAGCCGGTGTCGAAGCGGGGGTCACCGACCACACCACCTCGCCGGTGTCGGCATCGAGGCAGGAGATCACGCCCACGCCATTGGCGCGGTCGAGCACCCCCAGGCCACCGGCCGACACCACATAGACGCGGTTGCCGGAGACCGCGCCGGTGGCCAGGAACCAGTGGTCGCCCTGGCGGTAGCTCCACACCTCGCCGCCGGCGGCGGGGGAGGGGGTGCCGGGCA
>PXDE01000207.1 GCA_003566475.1 PVC group bacterium
CGGGACGTTTCGAGGTGGACGACGAGCCATGATGGTCCCATGCCACCGCAGTCCATGACCGGAGGCCCGCCGGCCGGGCGGCCACCCCATGGACTGCGGGGGTAGAGTCCCGTCTGCGGGACGGCGACCCCGCCTTGGCTTCCGCCCGCCTCCGCCTGACTACGGCGCGGCACGCCGGAGGCGGGGTCCGGGCACGGATGGCCAGAATTCATGCAAGAAACTCGCTATCAAGCATTGGAATGGCATGGGGCGGGATCGTGTCTCAGAGCAGGCTCGTTCCACGCGCTGTCCGTCCCGCAGGGCGGGAACAGCGGACTACCGAGCCTGCGCATGCATTCCGCATTGCCCGGGCCACCCGCCTGACGCATCCTATCCCCATGTCGAACGTCGACTTGCCGCACCCCGCCGCAGACGCTCCCGGGCCGGCCGCGCGGAGAGTGGCCCTCGTCGCCGCCCTCTCCGTGGCTCTCGGCATCGTGCTGGCCCGGCTGACTCTGAGCATCTTTGTCGTTGAGCCGGTGCATTCCCCTTCGGGTCGACCGATGCACGAGGTCATGGGCAGGCCGCCCCAGATGCCCGCCCGGATAGACCAGGTTTCCAGAACCTGGGGCGTGCCCCTGTCCCTCCTCTTCGCCTCCTCGCTGGGCGGGTTCGGGGTGTGCCTGATCCGCCTGCCTCACCCGGTGAAGCTGTTCACCGCCATAAGCTTCCTGACCCCATCCTTGGTATTCGTCCTTTCCATCTTCGCCCTGCTCGGGGCCATCATTCTTCTGGTCCTCATCTTCATCGACGCGATCAAGATGCGCGACCGGGTCAGTCTGCGCTTTGGGGTGGTCGCGCTGGTTCAGAATCTGGGCGGCTTCGCCGTGGTCATCGGCTTCGCGATCGAGACCACCTGAACCGGCCCGGCCCTAGTCTTCCTTCAGCCAATCGTTGAGCTTCCGGGCCACGGCGGAGGACATCTTGGACCAGCCCTCCTTGAGGTGGTCGTTCAGCCGGTGGAGGCGTTCCTCCAGCTTGCGCTTCTCCTCGCGGGCGGTGGCCCGGGTGTCGGCGCGGAGGGTGGCGAGGCGGGCCTCGATCTTCTTCTTGCGGGCTTCGATGCGGTCCCGTAGCTCCTGATGTTCACTGGACATGGCGATACCTCCGGGTTCTGACCACCCTAGCATCGGCCTCCCCTCCCCTCGCGTCAAGCGGCGCCCCGGGGGCGAGGGGTCAGGCCTTTACCCTTGCCATCCGCCCTCCATTCTATGCCTGAACGATGAAACGCGTGGGGATGGCAAGGGTAAAGGCCTGACCCATCGCCTGCGGATTCCGACATTCTCGCTTGCCCATGGCGGCGGCCGGTCCCTATGCTCCGGGCTTCGGCACAGGCTGTGCCCCGGGAGGGTCGGGTCATGACGGAGTTCTGGTCGAGTCTGAGCACGGTCGAGAAGCTCTTTCTGTTCTGCGCGGTGGTGGGCGGGGCGCTGTTCCTGTTCAAGCTGGTGCTGATGGTGGTCGGTTTCGGCGACGCCGACGACGCGGACATGGACGTGGGCGGCGATTCCGATCTCGGGTTCCGCATCCTGTCCATCCAGGGAATAACCGCGTTCTTCATGATGTTCGGACTGGTCGGGCTGGCCATGACGCGCCAGAGCGGGGCCGGCACGGCCCTGGCCGCCCTGGCCGGGCTGGCGGCGGGCGCGGCCACGGTCTGGATCATCGGCCGCATCTTCGTGGCCATGAGGAAACTGCAGACCGACGGCACGGTGCGGCCGGAGGCGGCGGTGGGCCAGGAGGGGTCGGTCTACCTCCGGATCGCCCCGGGCGGCATCGGCAAGATCCAGGTCGCGGCCCAGGGCCGCCTGAGAATCTACGAGGCGGTGAGCCGGAGCGACCAGGTGATGGACACCGGCGCCGCCTGCCGGGTGGTGGCCCTGGAGGGCCACCGCCGCATGGTCGTGGAGCCCGTCGCCCCCCCCTCGTCCTGATCCAACCCGTCCCCCGTCACCCCATCCGGAGAACACGCCATGCCTTGGGTCGCCGTCGCCATCGCCTTCATCGTCCTCGTCATGTCCACGGTGGTCTTCCTGGCCGCCCGGTACAAGCGCTGCCCGTCCGACCGCATCCTGGTGATCTACGGCAAGGTGGGCCACAACCAGTCGTCGCGCTGCCTCCACGGGGGCGGCGCCCTGATCTGGCCGCTCATCCAGGACTACGCGTTCCTGTCGCTGACCCCCATGACCATCAACATCCCGCTGGCCGGGGCGCTGTCCATGCAGAACATCCGGATCAACGTGCCCAGCACGTTCACGGTGGGCATCAGCCCCGAGCCGGAGATCATGCACAACGCGGCCGAGCGCCTGCTGGGGCTGAACCAGCGGCTGATCGAGGACATGGCCAAGGAGATCATCTTCGGCCAGCTCCGTCTCACCGTGGCCTCCCTGACCATCGAGCAGATCAACCAGGACCGGGAGAGTTTTCTGGAGTCGGTGCGCAAGAACGTGGAGCCGGAGCTCAACAAGATCGGGCTGTGCCTGATCAACGTGAACATCACCGACATCACGGACGAGTCGGACTACATCGAGAGCATCGGCAAGAAGGCGGCGGCGGAGGCCATCAACCAGGCCCGCATCGACGTGTCGATCCAGGAGAAGACGGGGGCGATCGGCGAGGCCGAGGCGGTCCGCGAGCGCACGGTGCGGGTGGCCGAGAACGTGGCCGAGGGGCGCAAGGGCGAGAAGCGGGCCGAGGCCGACCAGCGCATCTACGTGCAGGACCAGGAGGCGCAGGCGGTGAAGGGCGAGAACGAGGCCAAGGCCAACATCGCCGACTACAACGCGGCCCTGGTGGTGAAGCAGGCCGCCGCCCGCAAGCAGGCCGAGGTCGCGGACCGGCAGGCCGAGGAGGAGATCCAGAAGGCCCAGTACCGGGCCGAGCTGGAGCGTCTCAACGCGGCCGAGATCGCCAAGCAGGAGACCGACAAACGCAAGCTGGAGATCGCCGCCGAGGCCAGGGCCGAGCAGATCCGCCGGGTGGCCCGGGGCGAGGCCGACGCGGTGCTGGTGAAGTTCGAGGCCGAGGCCGAGGGGCTCCGCAAGCTGCTCGAGGGCAAGGCGGCGGGCTACGAGGGCCTGGTCCAGGCCTGCGCGGGCGATGCCCAGGCCGCCTCCACCCTGCTCATGATCGAGAAGCTGGAGGAGGTGGTGAAACTCCAGGTCGAGGCCATCCGGAACATCAAGATCGACAGGGTCACGGTGTGGGACGCGGCCGGGGGCCATACGGGCGACGGGGCGAAGTCCTCCACGGCGGGCTTCCTGTCGAGCCTGGTGGGCAGCATTCCGCCGCTTCAGGATGTGGCGAAGATGGCCGGGGTCCGCCTCCCGGACTATCTGGGCCGGGTGGAAGGCCAGACGGAGGCGCGCCCGGCGGCCGCCCCCGACAACCCGCCGGCCGCCTGACCGTCCGCCGAGGGGGCGGCCGTCGGCGGCACGCGGCGTCCCGCTATCCGTCGACGGCGTTCACCGACCGGCGGAGGGCGCGGCGGATGCAGTTGGCGAGGTTCATGCGGTTGAACGGCTTGGCCAGCAGCTCGGCGTGGTCGCGCTTCAGAATCTCGTGGCTGACGATGTCGCGGTCGAACCCGGACACGTAGACCACGGGAAGCCCGGGGTGGCGGAGATGGATCTGCCGGACCATGTCGGGACCGTGGAGGCGGGGCATGACCACATCGGTCACCACGACGTCCACGGAGGCCCCGGCCTCGGCCATCACCTGCAGGCCCTCCTCCCCGCTGGCCGCCGCCACCACCTGGTAGCCGAGATCCTCGAGCATCTCGCAGGTGAGGCGGCGCACCGAGGTCTCGTCCTCGACCACCAGCACGGTCTCGTGCCCCCGGGGCTCGTAGGCGATGATGGTGGTCCGGGGCCGTACCGGCGCGGCGGGAGCGGACTCCGGGAAGTAGAGGATGAAACGGGTCCCCTTGCCCGGGCGGGTGATGAAGTCGATGTGCCCGTGCGCCTGCTGCACGGTGGCGTAGACGCTGGCCAGCCCCAGGCCGGTGCCCCGGCCCAGCTCCTTGGTGGTGAAGAACGGCTCGAACACGTGCTCGGCCACCTCGGCGCTCATACCCTCGCCATTGTCCTCGACCTCGAACTCCACATGCACGCCGGGGCTCAGCCCGATCCGCCGCGAGCAAAAGGCCTCGTCCAGCTCGACCATCCGGGTGCGGAAGACCAGCCGTCCCCCCGAGGGCATGGCGTCGCGGGCGTTCACGGCCAGGTTCAGCACGAGCTGTTCGATCTGGGAGGCGTCGGCCCTGAGCGTGCCGAGATCCGGGGCCAGTTCGATGCGCAGGTCGATGTGCTCGCCCAGGGTGCGGCGGAGGATCTGCTCGAGGTCGAGGATGAGCCGGTTGAGGTCGAGGTCCTGGAGCTGGTGGGACTGCTTGCGGCCGAAGGCGAGGAGCTGGCGCGAGAGCCCGGCCGCCTTCTCGGCGGCATGGATGATCTCCCCCACCTGGTCGCGGGCCTTGGGATCCTGGCCCACCCGGCGCTGGAGGAGGGTGGCGAACCCCAGGATGGAGGTGAGCAGGTTGTTGAAGTCGTGGGCCACCCCGCCGGCCAGGCGGCCCAGGCTCTGCATTTTCTGGACCTGGGTCAGCTCCTCCTGGAGGCGATGGCTCTGGGTGACGTCGAGCAGGTGCCCGGTGATCCGGTCGAGCACGCCCTCGGCGTTGAAATGCCCCCGGTAGTTGCCCAGCACATGGACCGGCCGCTCCCCGCTGTGCAGCCGGGCGTGGTGGTTCCGCACCGTGGTCTCGGCGGCGAGCCGTTCCTTGAGGGACTGGGCGTCGGCGGCCTCGCTGAACAGGGCGAAGAAATTCAGGGGCCCGGAGGTGCGGCGGATCCGGCCTTCGAACAGGGTGCGGAAGGCGGGGTTGCTTTCCCGGATGGTTCCCAGGCCGTCGGCCACGAAGTGGGCGGCCACGCTCTCCTCGAACAGCTCGCGGTAGAGGCGGCGGCTGCGCGACTCGGACCCGGTGGGCGGCGACCGCTCGGCGGTGACGTCGCGGGACACCACCAGGATCCCCTCGGGAATTCCCGCGTCGTCGCGCAGCAGGAACTTGGCCACGGCGTGCCGGCGGATCTCGCCGTCGGGCATCTCCAGCTTCTGGTCGAAGGCGGGGATCGGCGTCCCGTCCTCCAGAAGCCTGCGTTCGGCCTCCAGCAGGGGGGCGAGCGAGGCGGCGTCGAAGAAGTCCTCGTCGGACCGCCCCTCCACCCCGGTGGGGTCGGCCTGGCCCAGAAACCGGGCGTAGGCCCGGTTGGCGTAACGGTAGCGGAGCCCGGCATCCTTGACGTAGACGAAGTCCGTGAGGTGGTCGAGCGCCGCTTCCGCCGCCGCCCCGCGTCCAGCCTCGGAGGAGACGCTCATGGCCGCGCGCGCCGGCCTAGCCCAGCGCCTTCAGCGCCTCGTCGTAGTCGGGCTCCCGGGCGATCTCCGGCACGAGCTGGGCATGGCGGACCACGCCCTGCTCGTCGAGAACCAGCACCGCCCGGGCCAGCAGGCCGCGGAGCGGGCCGGACAGGATCCCCACCCCATAGTCGCGGCCGAACTCCGGGCTGCGGAAGACCGACGCGGTGCGGATCTTGGCCAGCGATTCCGCCTCGCAGAACCGTTTGGCCGCGAAGGGAAGGTCGGAGGAGATGTACACGACTTCGACATCGTCGCGGCCGGCCAGGCGGGCATTGAAGGCTTTGGCGGCGAGGGCGCAGGTTCCGGTGTCGAGGCTGGCCGAGATCGACAGCACGGCCTTGCGGCCTTTCAGGTCGTCCCGGCGGAGGTCGGTGAGGTCGGCGGCAGCCAGGGTGAAGTCCGGCGCGACCTGGCCCACGGACGGCAGCGTGCCGGCCAGGGTCACAGGCTGGCCTTTGAAGGTAATGTCGGGCATCTTGTCCTCTCCTGGGGGAACGTGCGAAGGTGCGGAAGGCGCGACCGCGCCGTTCCTTGGTTGAAAGCTACTCCGAACCGGTGTACAAGGCCAGCATCAAACCGGAAGGTGGCTTATGAAGCGATACGCGTGGAGATCGGTGGCGGCGGCCTGGCTGGTTCTGGGGGGAACGGTCTGGGCGGCCGCCTCGGCCCGGCCGGAAACGACAGTGCTGGTGGTTCCGGCCGACGAGATGGTGCTCCGGGTGGCCAATGATGCCGCCGCCCGGTTCGGTCTGCCGCTGGTCGTCTATCAGACCCGCGGCGACCTGCTGACCCTTCATGTGGCGGGTCCGGACTGGACGCCCCTCCCCCTGGCCCACTACCAGTCGGGGGCGTTCCTGCCCGGCCGTCCGGCCCGCGCATTCGTGGTCTCGGCGGGCCCTCAGGCCCCCGACGCCATGTTCGAAGTCGGGGCCTGGGACCAGGAGCCGTACCACGCGGTGGTCACCGACACCGCCAGCATGGTCAACGCCCTCGGGGCGACCCTGGGCTTCCGTCGGGCCGACTGGCGCCACTTCGCGTCCCGGCACGGCCTGGAGGTGAGGGATCTCAGCGAGCCACGCCGCCGGGAGAGCTGGTACACCACCACCCGGGCCGAGGACGTGCCGCCCCTGCGCGATCTGCAGCAGGAACGGGCCACCGACCCCGCGCCTCCGCCCATCCGGCCGGCACCGGCCCTTCCGCCCCGGCCCGCGCCGTCCCCTGAGGATCCGCCCCGGGACCGCGAGTTCGAGCGGCTCGACCGGATCCCATCGCCTCGGCCCACGCCGCCGTCCCCGCCGCCAACGGAGACGCCGCCTCCCCCCGCGCCGCCGCCGGCCCTGCCCGACGAGGAGCTGGGCGAATGGTTCGAGGGACCGGACGAGTCGGTGCCGGCCCCGCCCATGAAATGAGCCAGCTCGCCGGTCCAGGGGCGGTCCGACGCGGGGCTCGGGCGGCCCGGTGGGGGCTGGTTCTCGCGGGAGCGCTGCTGACGGCGGGCTGCCAGACCACCGCGCCGCCTCAGGTTCCCACCGTCCGACGAACCCGGCTCATGGTGGCGAGATCCGGGAACCAGGCCCGGCTTCAGTGGGAATCCGACGCCAGGGTCTACTACACCGTGCTCTTCTCCGACACCCCGCAGGTCGCCGACTCCTGGCACCCGCTTCCGGAGGCGAGCAATCTGTCCGGGACCGGCGACACCATGGCCCTGGAGGTCGCCGTGCCGCCCCAGGCCGCCGCCCGCCGGTTCGACCTCGTGGCCACCGAGCGCCCGGTCACCTCGGTGCGGGATCTCCGTCGGCGGCGGACCAGCGGACCCTGACCCAGCGTCCGCCATCGGGGTCGGGGACCAGGTCGGCCGTGATGTGCCCGGCGCCCCCCGTGATCCCCGCCCACACCCCGTCCAGCCGTTCGTAGACGTCGGGTCCGGGGCTGCGCCGGGTCCAGCGGCTGCCGTCGGGCGCCTCCGGCGTCCGTTGGATCAGCCGGGGCTCGAATCCATCGGTGAACTCCCGCCAGGCCGCGCTCTCGGGGTGGTCCTGCACCGAAGCCACCACCAGCAGGATCTGAGGGCGCTCGGCGGGCCGGTTCAGGAGCTGCCGAATCTCCCGGTTGATCAGCCGGGCCTCGCTGCGCCGCCGCTCGGTCTGGCCCAGGGGGTGGAAGGTACGGCCGGCCAGGGACGCGGCGACCAGGACCAGGTCGGCCTCCGGCAGCCGCCAGGCCGCCGTCACCGCGCCGGCATGGAGGGACTGGGGTGCCCCCTGCAGGAGGTAGGACCGCCCCTCGTGCCAGGCCTCGGCGGCTTCGGGCTCGGCGTCCGTGGCCAGGGCCACGGTGGGCCCATCGTCGGTGGAGACCTGCCGGATCGGCCTGGGATGCCCGGGTCCGTCCCAGGAGCCCAGGGTCACCTCCACCCACAGGCGGTCGCCGTCCCGGCCCCGCAGGGCGGGCGTGTCCTCGGCGTGCGCCGGTCCCCCCTCCAGCCATCGGAAGGCCACGGTGGCCCCCGCCGGCGGCGATGACGGCTCGGGCGGATGCCCGGTGCAGGCGGCGGCCAGGATCAGGACGCCCAGGCTAGGTGCTGCTGGAGTACATCTGGTCAATGCGGTCCGCCACGTCCCGGAACGAGATGTCCACCGAGTAGATCTCCTTGAACATGCGCATGGCCCGGTCGCGGTCGCCAGTCTCCTGGGCCAGGATCCCCATCTCGTACATCACCTGCTTCTTCATGTCGTCCATGGTCGGGAGCAGGTCCAGCGCCTTCTCGAACTGCTCCATGGCCATGTCGTGCTGGCCCTTGGCCTTGAAGCACTGCCCGATATGGTAGCTGGCCGAGGTGCCGTGCTTGGGACTGCGCTGGGCGAGCTGGAACTCGCGGATGGCCTCGTTGTACATCTCCCGCTGGAAAAACTGGAGCGCGAGCTGGTGGCGGAAATCGAGGTCGTTGGGGTAGCGCTCCACCTTCTCCCTGGCGTCGGCGAAGATGAAGTCCGTCCGCTCCTTCTGCAGACGCTCGATCTCCTCGGCCTGGCCCGCCTTGCCGGCCTCGGCGATGAGATGGTCGAACTTCTTGACCCGCACCTGGCTGGCCGTGCGGTCAAGCTGGGGATCGCCGGGGTTGGCCTCCATGGCCTTCTCCAGCACGCCGATGGCCTCGTCGAACTGCCGGGCCCGGACCAGGTAGTCGGCCAGGGCCCGCTGGTAGTTGACGTTGCGGGGGCCGGCCTCGACCTTGCGCCGGGCCTCGGTGATGAGCAGGGCCATGTCGTCCTCGGTCTTCACCGCCTTGGCCTGGCGCTCCAGATCCACCGCCTCGTCGGCGTTGGCCAGGCTGCCCCGGAAGCTCTGGCCCTCCCACGACCCCTTCTGGATGGTGGCCTCGGCCACCGAGTCCTTGAGCAGCTTGACCGCCTCCACGTCGTCGGGCTTGACCGCCACCAGCGCCTCGAAGCACTCCCGGGCCGCCTGGGGCTGCAGGATCGAGCTGTAGAGCTGGCCCAGATACTTCAGCAGGGCCGGATTGCGGGGGTCGTGCTCCCGGACCACCTCCAGCGCCTGAATCCCGATCTGCGGGGCGTCCAGGGCCACCGCCGCCTCGCTCAGGACCTGCGCGTTGGCGAAGCTCAGGGGGTCCGTGCCCATGAGCTTTTCGGCCGCCCTGAGGGCCGCCGCCGGATCCTTCTTGATCAGGGACTTGGCCTTCATGGCGGCGGGCAGGGCCAGCAGCGCCCCCACCTGGCGCCCGAACTTGCCCTGGCCCTTCTCCTTGAACATCTTGACCTGGGCGGCCCGCAGGTACTTGCGGACCTCCAGGAGCCGGGGCTCCATGTCCAGGGAGGCCAGAAACATGTCGATGGCGTAGTCCGGGTTGCCCCGTTCCATGGCGGCCCGTCCCTTCTCGAACAGGTCGCGGGCTTTCTTCGGCGCATCTTTGAGTTCGACAACCGGCATGAATCTGGTACCTCTGTTGGCCTTTGTTGTGCGGCGCCCGCCACGCCGGCGGGCCGGGGGCCGGACGATGGGGCGAGCCCATCCCGGACGGGAAATGTCTGTCTATCCGCCTAATGTATCCATTTGATGGCGACCTGTAAACCAACGATCCTGGGCCCGGCGCTGCTGTGGGCTCTGCTCGCCGGCTCCGCCCTCGCCCTGGGGGCCCGGCGCGAGGTCGAGGTGCAGCTCGACGGCATCCCCTACCGACCGGTGGCCGCCGTGGCCGCGCATTACCACCTCGAGATCGCCCTGCCCCGCTCCGACAACGAGCCGGTCCGGCTCACCAACCCCCAGGTCCGGCTGCACCTCTATCCCCACAGCCGACGGGCCGAGTTCAACGGCACCCTGGTCTGGCTCAACGCCCCCGTGCTGCGTTCGCGGGGCCGGTTCTACCTGTCGCGGGCCGACCAGGAATCCGTGCTGGAGCCGCTGCTCCGTCCCACGGCCGCGCTTCGCGGCGTCCCCCACCGGCGGGTGCTCCTCGATCCCGGCCATGGCGGCACCGACAGCGGGACTGTGGGCACCCGGGGCACCCGGGAGAAGGATCTGGTGCTCGACCTCGCCCACCGCACGGCCAAGTTCCTCGAGGCCGCCCGGGTCGAGGTCGAGTTCACCCGCACCGACGACCGCGCCCTCTCCCTGGACCAGCGGACCCGCATGGCCGCCGACCGCGAGGCCGACCTGCTGGTGAGCATTCACCTCAACTCGGCCCCCTCCGCGGCCACCGGCATCGAGACCTTTGTCCTTCCCGCCGCCGGGCACGCCACCACCGTCGCCACCGCGCGGCCCGCCCGCGTCACCCCGTTCGCGGGCAATCAGCACGATGCCGCCTCGCTGGTGCTCGCCCATGCCGTCCAGCGCTCCCTGCTCGGCCAGACCCGGGCCGTGGACCGGGGCATCCGGCGGGCCCGGTTCCAGCTTCTCCGGGACGCTCCCTGTCCCGCCATCCTGGTCGAGGCCGGGTTTCTCTCCAGCCCCGAGGAGGAGAGTCGGCTCAACGACCCCGCCTACCGCGACCGGGTGGCCCGGGGCCTGGCCCTCGGCATCCTCGACTACCTCACCGCGGTGCGCCGGTCCCGGCTCGACACCGCGGGCAGCCCTTCCTCCCCCGGAGACACCCCATGATTCGCGCCAAGGTCATCGGCGCCGGCGGCTACGGCGGCGTCGGCATCGTCGAACTCCTGCTCCGCCATCCCGAGGCCCGGATCGTGGCCCTCGTGGCCAAGACCGAGACCGGGATGCGGATGTCCGAGCTCTACCCCCATCTCCAGGGGGCCTGCGACCTGACCATCCATCCTCCCGAGGCCCCGGAAGCCCAGGCCGAGGCCGATGTGGTGTTCTTCTCGACGCCCGACCGCGTGGGCATGGGCTCGGCGGAGGCCGAACTGGCCCGGGGGGCCAGGGTCATCGACTACAGCGGCGATTTCCGGTTCCGGGATCCCGCCGTCTATGCGGAGTACGCCCGGCGGCTGGGCAAGCCCGAGCACCATGACTCGCCCCACCTCCTGCCCGACACCGTCTACGGCCTGGCCGAACTCCACCGGAACGAGATCTCGACCGACCGCCGCCTGGTCGGCAACCCCGGGTGCTTCGCGGTGAGCATGCTGCTCGGCCTCGCCCCGGCGGTACGGGAGGAGCTCATCGACCCCGCCTCCATCATCTGCGACGGCAAGACGGCCGTGTCCGGCGCGGGCAAAAAGCCGGCCCCGAACTTCCACTACCCCGCCCGGTACGACCAGATGAACGCCTACCGGCTCACCGGTCACCAGCATGTGTGCGAGGTGGAGCAGGAACTGGGGGCTCTGGCCGGAACGGAGGTCCGGATCACCTTCACCGCCCAGGTGGTGCCCGCCTGCCGGGGCATTCTCTCCACCCTCTACGGCACCCTGCGGGACGGGGTGACCGCGGACCGGGTCCAGGAGATCTACCGCGACTTCGCCGACGCCAACCCCTTCGTACGGCTGCTGGACCACGAATCGGCCGGCGGCACCCAGTACGTGCGGGGCACCAACGTATGCAGCCTGCTTCCCACCGTGGACGAGCGCACCCGCCGCCTCCGGCTGGTGTCCCACATCGACAACCTCGTCAAGGGCCAGGCCGGCAACGCCCTGCAGAACATGAACCTGCTCTTCGGGCTCCCGGAGACCACGGGCCTCGACCAGCCGGGGCAGTTCCCGTAGCCGCCGGCGCCAGCCGGTGGACCGCCCGGTCCCGCTTCACCGCACAGGCCGCGCCCTTGGCGGGCGCAGCTACGTAGCCGAAGCCGCCACGGCTTTGGCCGCGCCTGGGTACGCCGCCCATTCCGGACTGCCCACCGTGGCATGCATCGTGCTACAAGAGACCTTCCCGGCGGCGTTGGGCGCCGTCCGGGTCAACCCCACAGGAGCGTTACCATGGCCGAAACTGCCGAAACCCCATCCATTCTCGCCCAGGACGCGGAGGTCCAGGGCACCATCCGCACCGCCGGCAATCTCCGTATCGATGGCAAGGTCGAAGGCGAAATCCATTGCGGCGGCGATCTGGTCGTGGGCAAGACCGCGGTCATCCAGGGCAACATGGAGGTCAACTCCATCTCCATTGCCGGGGCGCTGACCGGGAACGTCACCGCCCGCGACCGCATCGAGATGAAATCCACCGCCCGGGTCAACGGCGACATCAAGGCCAAGCGCCTGGCCGTTGAAGACGGGGTCACCTTCATCGGCCGGTCCGAGGTCAACCCCTCCGGTCAGGCCAAGCCCCAGGGACAGGGCCAGGGCCAGGGTGGCCAGCCTCAGGGTGGCCAGCCCCAGGGCGGACAGCCCCAGGGCGGCGCGAAGGGCGAGCCCCCTCCCCCGCCGAAGAAGTAAGGACCGCGCCCCAGCCGTCCGCCGCCGACCCTTTCCGGAGGAGTCGGCCGCGTCCGCATGGCGAAGTCCTCCCGCAAGCCCTCCGCCGGCGACCTCGAAGGCTATTACGTCTTCAAGGCCGCCGCGCGGGCCAAGGACAAGGGGCCCCGCCCCGCGTCCGAGGCCCCGCCTGCCCCGGCGCCGCCCCCGGGGCGGTCGGAGCCGACCGTCAAGGGGCATTTCCGCAGCACCGCCATGCCCACCAAGCACGAGGTGGTGTGCCATCAGTGCGGGCGGGAGTTCCAGATCACCGGCAAGACCACCCACACCTTCTGCCCCCAGTGCCGGACCCGGCTGGAGTTCAAGGAGGTGGACATCGAGGGCGAATGGCTCCAGCCCGTGCTCACCTCGGGCCGGGTCCGCATCGGCCCCCGGGCCGTGCTGCCCGACGCCGATATCGTGGCCAACGACATCGTGGTGGAAGGACGGGTCGAGAAGGGCCGGCTCCGGGCCACCCGGGAGCTTCACCTGCACCGGGCGGACGCGCTGGGCGAGGAGGCGGTGCTGACCGCCCGCGACCTGTTCCTGCATGCCGGGGTGGATCTGAAACTGGGCGAGGCCTACACGGCGACGAACTATACGGTCGGCGGCAGCGTGGAAGGGAATCTGACCACCGGGGGCCGGGTCCACATCGAGGCCGCCGGCGGGTTCCGGGGCGCCCTGGCCTGTCCCCATCTCTCGGTGGACGAAGGGGGCGGCCTGGTCGGCACCGTGAAGATCGTTCCGCCGCCCCCGCCCGCCCCCAAGCCCGACCCCGCGCCCGCCCCCAAGCCCGCGCCGACAAAACCCACAGCCGCAAAGCGGCGGCGACGAGGCCCCTAGCTACCGACGCCAGGAGGGGTCCAGCGCCCCTGCCCACCCCACTGCGCCAGCCGCGTGCTTGGCGCACGCAGCTACGTAGCCGAACGCGCCAAGCGTTTGGCCGTTCCCGAGAACGCCGCCGCTCCGTGCCGAATGTCCGCGCGAAGCTCTTCCCCCGAGCCGGATCAGCAGCGTAGGCCACGCGCATCCACGCCCTCGGCGGGCGCGGCTACGTAGCCGCCGGCCCCACGCCTTCGCCAGGCTACGGCGGGCACAGCCAGCCGGTGGACGCCCAGTCCAGCACGCCTTCCCATCCCGCCACGCCTGCGGGCGACAGGAAAGACTGGCCATGGGCATCGAAATCGAGCGACCATTCCCGAAACCCGAAACCCGGAGACCGGCCCCCATGCCCCTGCCCCGCCCTCAGCGCGTGCTTTGGATCACCACCGACCACATGCGGTTCGACTGCATCCGGGCCCATGGCAACCCCCGGATCCACACGCCGAACCTCGACGCCCTGGTGGCGGGCGGGGTGGACGTCACCCGGTGCTTCGTCCAGAACCCCGTGTGCATGCCCAGCCGGGCCAGTTTCATGACCGGGCTCTACCCCCAGCAGACCGGGGTGCCCGACAACGGCTACTGCCTGCGTCCGGACTTCGAGCCGCTGGCCTCGACCTCCTTCAAGGCGGCGGGGTTCCAGGCCGGGCAGTTCGGAAAGCTGCATCTCCAGCCCCATCAGGACCGCGATCTCGACGCCCATCCCACCCACACCTACGGGTTCGACTTCTTCCAGCTCTCGGAGGAGCGCGGGGCCTACCCGGACGCCTGGCAGACCTTTCTGCGCGAGCGGTACCCCGAGCATGTGGAGGCCTTCCGCACCCGCCGCACCACCGATCCGCGGCGGCAGGAGAAGGATGGCACGGTGCTCGACGTCCCCTGGCAGGCCAGCCATTGCGCGTGGGTCGCCCAGGCCGCCTGCACCCACCTCAAGTCGCCCTATGTGAACCGCCTGGGGTCCCGTCAGTTCCTCCACCTCGGCTTCCACCATCCCCACCCGCCCCTCAACCCCACCGCCGAGGCGTTCGCCCCCTACGACGGGGCGGAGATCCCCGCGCCCCGGACAGGCCGGGAGGAGTGGGCCGACAAGCCCGAGCCTCTGGTCGGCATGCTGCGGAGTCGGCGGAACTGGACCGATCAGGACTTCCTGGAGTACCGCCGCCACTTCTACGCCATGGTCACCGAACTGGATCTGGCCGTGGGGCTGGTGCTGGATTTCCTGCGGGCCGAGCAGGCGCTCGACGACACCCTGCTCGTGTTCACCTCCGACCATGGCGACATGTGCGGGGACCATTCCCTGACCCACAAGGGCCCGCACTTCTATGACGAGGTGATGCATGTGCCGCTCATCCTGCATTGGCCGGCCGGGCTCAGGGCACGCGCGGTGGAGGGCATGGTCGAGCTGGTGGACCTGCTCCCTACCATGCTGGAACTGGCCGGCGGCACGCCTCCGGAGAATATGGCCGGCCGCTCCTTCGCCCGTCCGCTGCTCGACGGCGGCGAGCCGGAGGGTCGTTCCGACGTCTATGCCTACAGCGGCCAGGCGTTCGGCATGGTCCGCACCGCCGCCGCCAAATACATCCGGTTCGCCCCGACCGGCGGCGAGGTGCTCTACGACCTCGCCCAGGACCCCGGCGAACAGGTCAACCGGGCGGACGACCCCGCCGCCGCCGCCCTGCTCGGGGAGATGCGGGGCCGCCTGATCGACCGCACCCTCGAGGCCTGCCGGTCCCCGCAGATCCGGTTCCATCCGTTCTGACGGCGGGCTCCGCCTCCCGCCACCAGGCAAGTTCGCGCTTGGCCGCCTTCGGGTCATCCGCTAGCGTGCTGCGCACAGCCGGGTGCGCCCGGCGCATCCTGCTTCGGGAGGTTCCCCGTCATGCTCCCCTTCACCGATCTAACCCTCGTCTTCACCATCCTGGTGCTGGTCATCCTGATCGTCCCCCTGGTGTCGGCGAAGATCCGGGTTCCCGACCTGGTGCTGCTGCTCCTGACCGGCACCGCCCTCGGCCCCCTGGGCTTCGGCGTGCTCGAGCGGAGCACGGCGGTGACCATGTTCGGCGAGGTCGGCCTCCTCTACATCATGTTCCTGGCCGGCCTGGAGATCGACCTCTACCAGTTCATGCGCACCCGCCGCCGCAGCGTGGGCTTCGGCCTGCTCACCTTCCTCATCCCCCAGATTCTCGGCATGGTGGCGGTGCGGGCCCTCCTCGGCGTGGGCTGGCCCGCCGCCATCCTCATCGCCAGCATGTTCGCCTCGCACACCCTGCTCTCCTACCCCATCGCCAGCCGCCTCGGCATCCACCGCACCGAGCCGGTCACCGTCACCGTGGGCGCGACCATGGTCACCGACACCCTGGCCCTGCTCGTGCTGGCCGTGGTCGCCGCCTTCTGGGAGGGCTCGGGCCTGGGGCTGGGCTTCTGGGCCCACATCGGGGTGGGCATGGTGGCCCTGGTCGCGGTCACCTGGTGGGGCATCCCCCGCCTGGCCCGCTGGTTCTTCCAGAACGTCACCGAATCCGGCGGGGCCCAGTTCATGTTCGTGCTGGCCGTGCTCTGCGCCTGTGCCTACGTGTCGAACTTCGCCCAGCTCAAGCCCATCATCGGGGCCTTCCTGGCCGGGGCCGCCTTCAACCGCCTCATCCCCGAGCACAGTCCGCTCATGAGCCGCGTCCACTTCGTGGGCCATTCGCTGTTCATCCCCTTCTTCCTCCTGTCCGTGGGCATGCTGGTGGATGTCCGGGTGCTCCTGGGCGAACCGTTCACCTGGCTGGTCATCGCCACCATGGTGGGCATGGTCGTGCTCACCAAGTTCGCCGCCGCCTGGATCGCGGGGGCCTGGTTCGGCTACAGCCGGGACGGCCGCCGGGTGATGTTCGGCCTCAGCGTGGTCCAGGCCGCCGCCACCCTGGCCGCCGCCCTCGTCGGGTTCGAACTGGAGATCATCGGCGAGGCCGCCCTCAACGGGGCCATCGCCATGATCCTGGTCACCTGCCCCCTCGGCTCCTGGGTGGTGGACCGCTACGGCCGCCGCGTGGCCCGGCTGGCCCTGGCCCGGGCCGCCCCGGCCCGCGCCGAGCAGCGCCTGGTGATTCCCGTGGCCAATCCGGCCTCGGCGGCCCGGCTCATGGACCTGGCCTTCCTTCTCCGCGACCCCGCCATGCCCGGCACCATCCATCCCCTCACCGTGGTCCGCGAGGAGACCGATCTCGACGAGGCGGTGGGCCGGGGCGAGAAGCTGCTCGCCCAGTGCATGGCCCAGGCCGCCGCCACCGAGGCCACGGTCGTCCCCAGCGTGCGGGTGGATCTGAATCCCTCCGACGGCATCGCCCGGGCCATCCGCGACCTCCGGGCCACCCTCGTCCTGGCCGGCTGGGGCGGCGAACTCACCGCCGGGGCCCGGATTTTCGGCACCGTCAACCGGAACCTCTCCGAGCGCTGCCCGTCCCGGCTCATGCTGTGCCGCCTCATGCGGCCGCTCAACACCACCCGCACCCTCCGGATCCCCTTCCCGCCCCTGGCCGAGCACCGGTCCGACCTGCCCGTGCTCATCCGCGAGGCCAAGCTGCTGGCCAGGCAGGTCGGCGCCTCGCTCCATGTCTATGTGGCCGGCCCTCCGGCCGCCTCCCTGCGAACCCGGGTCGAGGACGCCACGCCCGCCGTCCCCTGCGTGTTCACCGAATCCGACACCTGGGCCGAGGCCCGGGGGCACCTCACCAAAGCCCTCCATCCCGACGACCTTCTGCTCCTTCCCTTGGAACGACGCAACGCGGTGCTCTGGACGCCCACCCTCGACCGCCTCCCCGACCTGCTGGCCGGACGGTTCCCGGCCAACAATCTGCTGGTGGTCTATCCCTCGCTGGCGGCGGCGACGGTCACCGCGCCTCCGGAACCCGCGCCCGCCCCGCCCGTCTTTCCGGACCTGCGTCCGGTCGACCTTCCCGACGGGCTTACCGCCGAGGCCGCCATCCACCGCCTCTGCCGGGACGGCCTCGCCGACGCGCCGGACCTGACCGACGAGGCCGCCGCGCTGCTTCTGACGTCCGCCCGCACCAATCCCGTCGAGATCGCGCCGGGCATCGTGCTGGTGCACGCCCATGTGGGACAGCGGGACGGGGCGCTGGCCTTGGTGGGCCGGGGCCAGGTGGCCTGGTCGTTCCCCCAGCCGGCGACGCCGCCGAAGCTGCTGGTCGCTCTGCTCAGCCCCAAGGGCCATCCCCCGGAGATCCATCTACGGGCGCTGGCCGCCCTCGCCCGCCGGTTCCGGGATCCGGGGCTCTCCGACCGCATCCTGGCCGCCGCCACGGCGACGGAGGTCGGCGAGATCCTGGCCAATCCTGGGGACTGACCTCCCCTGCCACCACCCGAAACCCTCGTTGTGGAGAAGGGGAGAAGAGAGGGGGGACCGCGAATGGACGCGAATGAACGCGAATAGGAAAGGGCTGCCCATAGCCGAGGCCGCCAAGGCCGTGGACGCCAATGGAGACGATGATGGGGACGCCTCCCGTAGAAGCGGATTCTTTCCGCTTCCCCCTGTCCAGCGTCAGGCATTCAGCAAGGATTCCGGAGCCTCTGCCGAACCCCAACGGGGTTCCATCCGCTAGCCCAGGGTTGCGGCCCTGCCGCTACCCTGGGTCCATCCCCTCCAGCGACCAACCCCAACGGGGTTGCGTCCGCTCCGCCAAGGGCGCTGGATCGGTCGGACGCAACCCTTTCAGGGTAGGGATATTATCGGACGCTGGAGCCCAGGGTAACTCGTTCCTCGCAACCCTGGGCTGGGGTTACGTAGCCCCTTCGGGGCATCTGGGTTCCCACCCGGCGATACTCGGAGCCGCCTAGGTTGACGCGAATGCGCCGCGCGGGACGTTGGCCACCCGTCTTGGGTCTAGTCGGCGGGCGGCACCAGACCGGCCGCCTCCTCGATGGCCTCCATCAGTTCCACATAGTGGACGCCAAGTTCCGGCGTGCATAGCGGCTGGGCCCGCCCGTCGATGGCCTCGACGAAGTTCAGGTCGGGATTGGGCTCCTCGGTGGTGGGGCCGAGATCGGCGGCGGGCCTGTCCGCCGTCCACGCCTTGAGCCAGGTTCCGTTCCAGGGGTCGAGATCCATCCGCCCGTCCGCGCACAGGTAGGAGGCCAGCGCCCCCTGGGCCGGGCAGTTCCCGCCCACGGCCAGCGAGGCCAGCACACCGTTGCTGAAATGAATGATGATCACCGCGTTGATGTCCACCTCGGTGCCCTGCCGGTCCACGAACGCGGCCACGTCCTCGATGGGGGAGTCCACCGCCCAGAGCAGGCCGCCCAGCAGGTGGGCCCCGCTGTCCCAGGCCTGGCCTCCGCCCGAGACCGCCCGGACCTGGCGCCAGCTTCCCGCCGTAAGCCGCTTCCAGTCCTGGCCCAGGTACCCCTGGACCAGTTCCAGCCGCCCGAACCGCTCCTCTTTGATCGCCGCCTTCAGGTACTGGAACACCGGCGTGAAGGGCGGGTTGAAGCCGGGCAGCAGGACGCGGCCGGCGGTCTCGGCCCGGGCGGCCAGCTCCC
>PXDE01000150.1 GCA_003566475.1 PVC group bacterium
CCTCCCCCCGGGCCTCTGGGAGCCTTCGGATGGCAGAGGGCTTCTTCGTCGCCGCCGGCTTGTTCTGGGGGCAGGGCACGGGGGCAGGCGCCCCCGTGCCACGTCGGGGCCATCCTGTTGGCGAGCAGTGGCTTGTGGAAAATGGCGCGAGCATGCTGTCTCAGAGCAGACTATTCGCAGGGTTCCTTGGCAACGATCGGAACCACGGGGATGACCACCGGCACACGAATCTCCCCGGAAGGAGTGAACAGGGGCCGGGGCGCGGGGTATTCTTAAAGCAGGTTATCGGATTACGTTCTTGACGTCAGCCCATCGGTTCCGTAGACCTGCGCCTATACCCATGTCCGCTATCTATTCCAGAACCCTCCGGACGGCCCCTGACGCGGTCGGGCGGACGCGTGTCACGCGCCCGGCGCGGCGGGGCTTCACCCTGATCGAGCTGCTGGTGGTCATGACGATCATGGTGATCCTGACCGGGCTGACCGTGGCCGCCACCCGGTGGGCGATGCAGTGGGCCGAACTGCGCCGGGCCCGGACCGAGATGAGCACCATGCTCACCGAGTTCGCGGAGTGGATGGTCAAGACAGGGGGCTACGGCGATTCGGTGGCGGCGGGAAGCATTTCCCTGCGCCAGGTGAACCGGGAGGCCCGCCTGGAATTCGACGACAAGGCATTCACAGATCCCTGGGGGAACGACTATGCATTGGCCTACCGCAATGGATGGGAGATCCGATCCGCCGGACCCGACGGAGCATGGGGGACTCCGGATGACCTCGTGGTCCGGTAGATCGAGCCGGAAGGCGTTCACCCTGGTCGAGGTGCTGGCCGTAGTCGGCATCATCGTCATCCTGGTCGGATTTCTGTTCCCTGCGGTGGCCCGGCTGATGCGGCAGTCGGAAGTGGCCCGGGCCCAGACCGAGGTCAACCGGATCGCGACGGCCATCCGCAACTACTACCACGAGACGGGCGAGAACCCCTACCGGGGCGGCACCGGAGGGTGGGCCTGGTCCATCGGACGGAATCTGAGTCCCGGCCCCAAGGCCGAGCTGGCCGCCATGTACGCGCGGCTCACCGACCCCAACTCGAATTCGGTCCACCGGGTGTTTCTGGATCTCCCGCTCGATGACGACGGGCTGCTGCGCGACCCGTGGGGGAATTCCTACGTGTTTATCTTCGCCGATCCGGATCGGGCCTCCACCATTTCCGCCGATGGCCGGAGCATAAGCGGGTACGGTGGCCATATCGGCATCCAGGGAGGCATGATGGTGGTGGTGCGGTCGCTGGGACCGGACGGGGTGATGACCGACTTCACGGCGAGCGGCAGCGATGACATCCTGTCCTACAAGTAAGGCACGTCCTCCGTACCGCCGGAGGGCGTTCACCCTCATCGAGATGATCGCGGTGCTGATCATCATGTCCATCATGATGGGTCTGGCCGTGCTGGGCGTGTAGAACATCAGCACCCACATGGCGGTTCGGCACGGGGCCCAGGGGATTCAGGCGGCGGCCGGCGCGGCCCGCCAGCACGCCATCACCGCCTCCATCCGGACCTACGTGCTGTTTCTGGGGCTGGGCACGGACTTCACCGGCATCGAGGATCTGAAGCCGCTGGCCGGCCGAGGTTACGCGGTCTACGCCCGGGACCAGGGCACCGGGCGCAGCTATTTCCTCACCGAATGGCGCTCGCTGCCGGAAGGGGTGATCTTCGACGCGTCGCATGGAGCGGCCAACAGCGTCTTCGCCAGCTCCTCGGCCAGCCGGGCCGTGAACGTTCCCATCAAGCGGGACGACTACGAGGGTTCCGATGCCTATCGGGAACTCACCCTCGACGCCGTCCGCTTCCGGCCCACCGGCGCCACCTACAGCCGGGCCGGGTACACCGTCCCGGTCACCGAAGGCTGGGTCGATGTCGATGTGGAGACGGGCAACCTGATCGTGATCCCCAAGCCGTCGTCCCTGGCCGCGCGGGTGGTGGTCCGGGGCCTCACCGGCTACGCCCAGGTCGAAATCCCATGAAGGCGAGCCTTACGTGGCGGAGGCCGGTCGCCCGGCGGGACCGCCGGGGCTTCTCCCTGGTCGAAACCGCGCTGGCGGTTGCGGTGGTGGGTGTAGGCATCGTGGGGGCGATCGGCCTGTTTCCCACCGGCCTGGAGATGCAGCGCCGGTCCCTTCGGGACACCCTCGGCACCCAGTTCGCGGCCATCGTGATGGAAGGGCTCCAGGCGGAAATGGCCAACCGGGGGAGCTTCGACGGGCTGGACGGGATCACCATCCCTGTGGAGACCGCCCTGTGGTCGGCCGAGCCCTCGCATGTCTCCTTCCGCACCACCCCGGAGCTGGTCCGGCTCCGGGATCCCGACGATCCCGAGATCCGGATCGCCGACGTCTGGTACCGCCTCGACTGGCTGCCCGTGCATCGACTGGAGCAGCGGACGAACGTCGAGTACTGGGACCACCTCGGACACGACACCACCGGACCGGCCGTGCGCAACGCCGACGCGGTGGTCGCCGTGCCCCACCCTCACATGCGCCGGGCGCGCCTGGTGATCTGGGTGGGGGCCGACACGGTCATGAATTCCATCAGCACCACCCACGAATGGGGCGGCCGCGTGCAGGACCAGCCCGACCTCCGGATTCCTGTGCTCACCCACGGCAGCTTCCACAATCGCCGACGGTACCGGAACGACAACGCCGTGTTCTGGTACCGGGACTTCTATCGCTATGAGTAGCCGACGAGACATCCCCGCCGGCTTCAGTCTGATCGAAATGATGGTGGCCATGGCCTTCCTGGCCGCCATCATCCTGATCGTGGCCCGGGTGATGGCCGATGTGTCCGACTCGTGGGAGACGGCCCGGCGGCGGAACGAGACCGCCGCCGCCGCCCGCATGATGTTCGACCTGATCCATCGCGACCTGGCCGCCGCTTCGGTCACTCCGGACCGCCCCATGGAGATCACCGCCTCCGGGCTGCGCTTCTACACCCGGCGTCCGGTGACCGAACCCGAAGACCGCGACGCCCACCGCACCCTGGTCCAAGTGACCTACTGGCGAGACCCCGACGCGGACTCCACCACCGACACCGCCCCGATGCGGCGCCGTCAGGCGGACTGGGAAACCGACCAGACCGGTCCTGATTCTGACGCGACATGGGAGGATCTCTATCCCTACATCCGGGCCTTCCGGGTCCGGGGCTATGCCCACCCGCACCAGCCCGTCACCGGCACCCTGACCACCGCCCCGGCCTACCTGGATCTCTACCTGGAGGTGGCCTCCCCGGACGACCAGGAGGCTCTCGACGCCATGGTCGCCCGACGGCGGGAGCGGGTGGTGCAGCGCTTTGCCCTTCGCGTGAGCCCCGGCAGCGGAACCTGGGAGGCCCGGGTTCCATGACCCGGCCCCGCCATCCACGGATGCGAACCGGGGATCGCGAATCCCGGGGCGGCATGGCCCTCATCCTGGCTCTCGGCCTGCTCGCCATTCTCTTCGTCTCCGGGGTGAGTTTCGCCATGTTCGCCCGCATGGAACGCATGGCGGCGGGGAACTACGAGTCGGAGCACCTGGCCCGGATGCTCGCCCGATCCACGCTCGACCGGGCCATCTCCGACATCAACCGGTCCTTCCAGGATGCGGTGACGGCCACCAACACCGTATTCTACGCGCCCTGGAATGTGCTGGTTCCCGAGAATGAGCTGGATACGCCGGGGTATTCCGGGGTGTCCGGATACATGAATGCGATCTGCGACCATCTGGCCTACAGCGGCACCCTGGCCTTTGTTCCCGGCGCCCTAGTGGCGACGGTCCAGGCCGCCGCCGCGCCCTACAACGACGCCTGGCACCCCCATTCCGAAGGCATCTGGGTGCCCGAGTGGTTCAACCACAACACCCACAACCCCAGTGGAACCCTGCCGCGCGGCATCCCCGAGCCCTACCATGCCGATGCCGACGGCAACCGGGCCACCATGTGGTGGACGGCCATGGCCCATGGTCGGTGGAGCTACCTGGTCATCAATCTGTCCGGCCTGGTGGACGTCAACGCCGCCCCCGAGGCGGTGCTGGCCGCCCTGGCCGAGGGGGCCGACGCGGAGGGCCTGGTGGAGCGCCGGGAAGCCGTGATGCCCTACCAGGACGTGGCCGACCTAGCCCGGGCCGAGCTGGGCCGCGGCCTCGCCTCCGCCCCCGCCTACCTCGCTCCCTACCTGCGCCACCGGCCCGGGGTCTGGAACCGCAGCCAGAACCGCCCCGCCACCGCGGATGAGGTGGTGGATCTCTCGGTTCCGCTGGAGGAGATGGAGGATTCAACCT
Organism: PVC group bacterium; assembly: GCA_003566475.1. GTDB lineage: Bacteria > Verrucomicrobiota > Kiritimatiellia > SS1-B-03-39 > PXDE01 > PXDE01. The sequence continues at coordinate 4,303 of PXDE01000150.1, forward strand.
GGGAGGCGCGGTTCCGCTCGGCCCTGACCGCCTCGGGGATCCCCGAGGCGTGGATCCAGGACCGGATCTACCTCGGCCTGCTCGACTACGTGGACGAGGACGTGGTCCCCCGCCAGATGGACGGCTGGACCACCGAGTCGGTGCCCATGGTCAACGAGGTGCACGTGACCGCCGGCTACTCGGCCTCCGCCGACCAGATGTCCCACACCGCCACCGCCCGGGTGGACGTGGAGCTGATCTACCCCTTTGTCAACGCGGTGACCAATGAGTTCCGGGTCGAGGTGCGGGGCGCCTGGTTCGCCAACCCGTCCGGAGGGCTCTCCGCCCAG
>PXDE01000277.1 GCA_003566475.1 PVC group bacterium
CGAGCCGGAGCGAGGAGCAGCCATGGCCAGGTTCCTGAAACGAGCCAGGCGCAGACCAGGAGCGGATCATGACCTTCCCTCGCGTGCGGGTGCATCGCGCATGAACGGACCTTCAGCGGCTCGACACCGGCGTTCGGCATGGCATATGCGGAGACGAGCGGCGGGGCCAGCCACTCCCGCCGTGCAGCCTGAGGGAACCGCGAATCACCGCCATGGCGGGATGAAGACATGGACGTCCAACCCACCCCAGCCTTCGGCCACCCCTCCGATGGAGGGGATGGATGCGAATCCAGAAGAGATGCCCGGCAGAGCCGGGCGGCAGCCCCTTTGGAGTGCGGGAGTCCGACTCCCGCTTTCCAGCGTGAAGGCTGCGGGCTACGGGGCGCCCCGACCTACGCCGCAAGCCAGCCAAAGCGGAACTCAAAGTTCCGCACTCCAAACCACCCCTCCGCATCCGTGTTTATCCGTGTGCATCCGTGGTTCTACTCTCCCCGCTTCGGACGCATCATCGACCGCCGCCGGCTCAAGAACTCTTCAGGCGCCCCCACCGACCGGTTCACCTGCCATCACGATTGGGCCAGCAGCCGCACTTTCCGCAACGACCTTGCGGACACCGCATTCGGCCGGCTGTACCAGGCGGGGGTAAGACGTGCGGGAACCTGAATCGGATCGACCCAGCCGACCTGATGACTGCTCCCCATCAGCATCTGCGGTCTTCTCCGCGACAGGTTTCGTCCTCGTTGGTTCCCTTTCTCTGGCTTCTGTGGTTCGCGTGTGGACGGATGATTCCACGTCGTACTTTCATCCTGCTTGGCGTTGGTCTTTGGATCGGGTCGAGCATCACCATCCTGAAAGCGTTTAGGGCGAGGAAATCAATCTGAGGTATTTCCCAATCGCTGGACAGGGGGCATCCTGTTTCGGGGACAGATCCGACTCCGGGGGGAGCCAAGGCGGTGTCGCACGGGGTGAGGAGGCGATGCGGCCTGGTGGGCCAGGAAGGTTCACGGTAAACGACGGGCCTTGGCTGCCCGATGCCACCGCAGTCCAAGTTCGGATGCCCGTCGGCCAGGCGCCCCCCCCTGGACTGCGGCGGGAAGGGAGGGCTGCCGACCGCCACGCCGCCTTGGCTACCGCCCGCCTTCGCCTGACTACGGCGCGGCACGCCGGAGGTGGGGCCCGGCGAACTGTGCGTTGCCCGTGTTTTCCGCGTGTCACGCGAGTCGCACGCGCAAGGCGCCGCTAAGCAGCCACCAGCCTTCAGCTTTCAGGTTTCCGCCTTCAGGTTTCCGCCCTCACCCTCCACTCCATGCGTCCCAACCATCTCATAAGTCCCATCCCCGCCCCCGCCTTCCCTACGGCGGCGCCGTGGCGGGCTGGGTGACCAGGGCCAGGCCCTCGGCGTTGGCGCGGTCGCGGACGGTGATGGTGTTGGCCCCGTGGGCGCCGGAGGTCCCGGTGTACACCGCCGAGTCACCGGCGGTGGCCTGGATGGTGCCCAAGGCCGGGTTGTCCACCGTCCACTCCAGCGGGAGGAACAGAGGGCCGGGCGCGTTGGTGTGGGCGGTGGCTGTGAACAGCACCGACCCCGACCCGTCCACCAGCGTGGCCGAGGAGGGCGTGACCACGATGGTGTCGGCGCTGGTGGAGGAGCGCTCGCAGGCGACGGTCAGGGCGGTCAGGATCAGCAGGGCGAGCACGGGACGCAGACGGTTCACGGGGTCTCCTCGGATTCGGGCTCGGGGGTCTCGTCGCCGGGCATGAGCAGCTCGTCCACGAACCGGCGCGAGGACTCGCGGTCGAGCAGGCGGGTGGTCATGGGCGTCTGCTCCAGCTCGTCCCGCGACACGGCGGCCAGCTCGCCGGGCCGGGCCACGATGTAGGGGGTCAGGAAGATCACCAGCTCCTTCTTCACATCCTCGCGGATGGTCCGGCGGAACAGCATCCCCAGGAGCGGGATGTCGCCGAGGATGGGCACCCGGCGCACCGTCTCGGTCTTCTGGGTCTCCATGAGCCCGCCGATGACCACGGTCTGGCCGTGGGGCGTCACCACCACCGTCTCCGCCGCCCGCTTGGCGATGACCGGCGCCCGCACCAGCTCCGAGACCGGCACCGTGCGCTCGGTGAGGTTCGAGATCTCCGGGGCCACGATCATCTCCACCTGGTCGTCGGACGTGATGAATGGGGTCACCCGCAGGATGATCCCCACCTCGGCGTATTCGATGGTGTTGATGGCCGACCCGGCGTCGGTGATCCGGCTGCTGGTGATGAAGGGCACCTCCTCGCCCACGATGATCACCGCCTCCTGATTGTTGCGGGCGAGGATGGAGGGGCGCGAGAGCACCTCCAGCTTGCCCCGCTCGGCCATGGCCCGGAGGGTGGCGGTGAAGTCGGCCCCGGTGAGGTTCCAGAACCCGCCCTCCAGTTCCTGGGCCAGCCCCCAGGCGGTGCGCACCGTGCCTTCGAGGATATCGCCCCGGGCGGAGGTCTGCGTACCCTGGACCCCGAGATCCAGGGAGTCGCGGTGGGTCACCTCGAGGAACAGCACCTTGATCAGCACCTGGGGCTTGGGCCGGTCCAGGGAGCGGATGACCTGGTCGATGTGGTCCTGAGTGTCCTGGTCGGCGATGATGACCAGGGACCGGGTCTCCGGATCGACCTGGATGATGGCGTCGCCGAGCTGGGTGTGGGGCCGGTAGGCCGTGGCGGGGGCGGCGGTCCGAGCCGGGGCGGCCGGGGCCGGCTGCCGGGCGGCAGGCGCCTGGGCCAGGGCCATGCCAGGTAGGAGGAACAACGACAGGAGAGAAAAGGAAGCGAAGGAACGCATGGGCTACCGCCTCGGGCTCTGACGGCCACCGGTGGTGGTCGTGGTGGTGGTCTCGGCGCCGCGGGCGGCGCGCTCGGTGAGGCGGCCGGTGCCGGTGGCGGCGCCGGTCGTGCCGGTGCGGCCGGCCGTGCCGGTGCGGGTGGTGCCCGCCGGGGTCTCGAACATCCCCCGCAGGATGGCGGCCACCCCTTCCGCGTCGGCGTGCTCCAGCGGCACCACCCGCACCCGCTGGGTGCGGGCGTCGGAGGCGTCGAGCCGGCCCACCATCTCCGCCACCTCGATCAGGGTCTCCGGGGCGGCCCGGATGAGCAGGGTGTTGGTGCGGGGGTCGGGCACGGCGGTGACGTCGCCCTCGAACACGCTCTGGATCACCTGCGCGACCTCGGTCGCGTCCGCCCGTTCGAGCCGGAAGGGGCGGGTGGAGGCGAGCCGGGGCGCGTCCACCTCGGCCACGATCTGCTCCACCACCGCCATCAGGTTCTCGGGGGCGCTCACGATCACCGAGTTGGTCCGCTCGTCGGCCGCCGCCACCACCCGAGAGGCGGAGGCGCGGGGGTCGGTTCCCTCGCCGGCGGCGGTCCGGGTGACCGAGCCGTCGGCCCGGCGCTGGAACGTGAACCGGGGGCCGCGCTGCGCCTGCCCGGCCGCCTGAGTTCCGGTCGGGGAGAAGAAGTCCTGGATGATCCTGGCCAGGTCGGCGGCCACCGCGTGGCGCAGCGGGAACACCCGGACCGCCGCGATGCCCGAGATGGAGGAATCCAGGGCGGCGATGATCTCCGCCATCCGCCGGGCGTTGGTGCGGGTGTCGGTGAGCACGATGGCGTTGCTGCTTTCGTTGGCCGACATGCTCGCCCCCTCGGCCAGCAGCGGGGTGAGGTTGGCGATGATCTGGCTCGCGTTGGCGTGACGCACGGGAATGATCTGCGTCGCCATCTCGTCGCGGGCCGGGATGTCCTGGGGCTGCGAGCCGGTATAGACGGGAAGCGGCTGGCGGAGGGCCGACCGCCGGTCCACGATCCTGAGGATCCGGCCGGACCGGATGGCCACCAGGCCCTTGTCGACGAGCAGGGTGTTGAGCAGGTCCACCGACTCGTCCGCGGACAGAGGCTGGTGGCTCATCACGCTCACCGTCCCGGTCAGGGGCGCGTCCTGGATAATCACGAACCCGCCCATTTCGCTCAGGTACTGGAGCACGTCCACCAGGGGCGCGTTCTGGAAGTTCAGGGTGAGTCCGGCGCGGGCGGCCAGGGGGGGGCGGGGAGTGGGCTCGACGGGGGGGGGCGCCCGCACGGGATCCCGCGAGGGTGCCGTCACCGGCGCGGCGGGCCGAGCCGGGGCGACCGCCTCCGGTTCCTCCGCATCGACCACCTCGATCACCACCTCGACGTCGGCCTCCTCGGGCTCGGGGGTGTCCACGTCCTCGTCGGCCCGCACTCCGCCGGCCAGCATAGCCAGGCCTAGCACCAGCCTCCCCGCGCGCATGTTCCATGTGCTCATCGCTGCATCTCCCGTTGTCGCCTTTCCATAAGACGTCGCATGACTTCGCTCATTGTGTCGCCGCCCGAACTCGCCGGTGTGGACGCGCCCCCGGTGGCGGAGGGCGTCGAGGCCGTGGCGGCGGGGGGCGCGGCGGCGGCCTCGGTCCGCCAGGGCCGCGATCCGGTCCGGGTCATCTGGTGGCCCACCCGAAGGTCCACCACGCCCTGGGGCGTTTCCAGGGTCACGCCCGAGCGGGTGATGGCGGTGACGGTGGCGTCGGCCAGGGTGTCGCCCGTGCGGACC
>PXDE01000349.1 GCA_003566475.1 PVC group bacterium
CGACGGGGGGCGACGATTCCGAAATGGCTGGGGGGGCGGGGACGGGAGTAGGCACCTCGCCGCCGCCGCAACCGGCGACGACGAGGAGGGCGACCGCCGAGGCGGCCGAAAGGGCGACGGAACGGAACCGGGCCGGGGTGTGCATCGCGCCAAGCAAACCACGGTTTGGCGGAAACGCAACCCTCCGGAACTATTCCGGGCGGTCGGGGGATTCGTCGTCCATGCCCGGCCAGGGCAGCACCCGGAACGCGGTCTCGGGGATCAGCTCGCGCTCGAACCCCGGGCCCGCCCATTCGGCGATGAGGCCGGCCCCGCCCCCTCCCTGGAACCATTCGTGCCGGTAGCTGTGGGCCCCCGCCTCCAGTTCGATCCGGGCGGATTCGGTCTGCATCCCGTGGAGGTTCCAGTCGTCGATGATCCGCTCCCCGTTGATGTAGACCCGCTGGCCGTCGTCGCTGGTCGAATAGAACGTGTAGGTGCCGCTGGCGGGGACGAGGATCTGGCCCGACCAGGCCCCGCTGATCTCCGTGGTCCGGCCGTCCGGGAAGTCGAAGGATTCGGCGTTGGGGAACCGGATGACGGGGTCGAGCCGCACCGCGACCCGTTCGTCGAAGTTCCGGCCGGTGTAGAGTTCGGCCTTGAGTCCGGGCCGGTGGATGCCCATCAGGGTGGCGATGCGCAGACCCCAGTCCCGGGTCTCGACATCGTCGGAGGTGAGCAGCCCCTCGGAGTAGGCCTTGAGCTGGTCCACCGCATCGGCCGCGCCGACCATCTCCCCGAACGTCTCGTCGTCCTCGAGGTTGGCGGCCAGCCGGACCAGGGCGGCGGCCAGCGGGGGGCCCGGCTCGCGGACCCAGGCCCGCCACACCGAGGGGGCGGCCGAGGCGGGAATGTCCCCGCCCATGAGCGCGAGCTGGTGCAGCAGCCCCTCGCGGAAGGCCTCGTCGTCGGTCTCGGCCACCCGGGCCACCAGCAGGGACGGGGTACGGGGATCGGCCAGCTCGGACAGGATGGAGGCGGCGGCCAGGGCCAGGTCCGGCTCGGCCTCGCGCAGGGCCTTGCGGAGGAGGATCACCCCCACCCGCCCGGTGTCGATGATCTGCTCGCGGGCCACGGCGGCGGCGTGCGGTTCGGTTGCGGTCAGGCGGCCGAGGGCGATCTGGGCCGGGGTGAGCTGCGGCCGCTCGCGCCGGATGCGCATGTGGATCTCGCGGATCTCGTCGAGCCGGGGGTGGTCGGCGAACGTCTCCTCCATCTCGCGGGCCCGGCGCATGGCCACGCCGAACTCCGCGTCCGCCTCGAGGTCGAGCAGCTCCTGCCGGGCGGCGTCGAGGGGATCGACCCCGTCGTCCGCCGCCGCCTCGGGATCGGCCGGATCCTCCGGCGCCGGAGCGGGCGTGGGCTCGGGGGTGGGTTCCGGCGTCGGTTCCGGCGTCGGCGCGGGTTCGGCGGGGGCGGGAGGGGGCGGCGGCGGGGAGGGCTCAGGCGCGGGTCCACCGCAGCCAGCCCACAGAAGGGCGGTGGCCAGGGCCGCGGCGAGGCGGAGAGGGCTCAGAACAGGTTCACGGTTCATCCGACCACCAAACCACGGATCGCGACGGATGCAAAACCCAAAGCCGCAGGCCGACGGGCGGAGGGGATCAGGCGAGGGCGGCCAGGTAGGCGATCCAGCCTTCCGTGTTCTCGAACCGGACCCGCTTCCGGTAGTGCGCGTCGGCCTCCTCGTCCTTCGTCCAGCCGTGCATGTACACATCGGCGGCGGCGAACCCGGCTTCGAGCAGCAGCTCGCGCACCTCGGGCAGGGTCCACAGCCGCCAGTCGTAGCGGAAGGCCCGGCGCAGGCGCGTGCCGTCGCGGAACCCGAAGTGGATGTGGCAGGCGAGGTCGTGGGTCACCGGGTTGAACGACGCCTGCTCCCAGATGTAGGTGTAGCTCTGAAGCGGCCGCCCCTGGCGGTCGCGGGCGTCGTTCACGTTGCGCCGCTCCTCGATCACCCCCATGGCCCCGGTGCCGCCGTAGAGGTCCATGTAGAAGATGCCGCCGTCGGTCAGCCCCTCCCGGGCCCGCTCGAAATAGCGCCGGAGAAGGTCGCGGCTCTTGAACACCCAGTACGAGAAGTTCATGGCCGCCGCGATGTCCGCCGACCCGGGCAGGGGGTCGAGCACGTTCCCGTGCACCAGATGAAGCCGGGCGGCGGTCTCCGGGGGCAGGGCCGACCGGTGGTGGGCGTCGCCGTAGGCCAGGGTGGGGGCATCGAGATCCACCCCCCAGGCCACCCGTTCCGGGCCCCGCCGCACAAACGCGCAGGCCATGGAGGCGGTCCCGCAGAAGTCCTCCCGGAAGGTGGTCGGCCGGCGGCCATGCCGGGCCCGATACACCCGCTCGAAGAAATCGAGCTCGATATCCACCCCCTGCACCGCGTGCTCGTACAGCAGGTGTCGGTCCGCCCGGCGGGCGGTCAGGGGGAGTTTGCGGGGTCGGGCCATAGGAGGGGGCGCACCTTAGCGGAAGCGTCCGCAGCCATCAATCCGGATGTCCGGTGATCCCCAGAACATCCCGGCGCGATGAACGGCCCCGGGAGGGCGAGGCTCCCGCCGAGCCGGGGCGAGGGTTCAGCCGGAAAAGGGGTGAGGCACGGGGCGATGCGGGATGCACGATGCGGGATACGTAGCTCGTTGTCGTTAAACAACTTGTCCATATATTCGCGGAATGGTGTCTCAGAGCAGTTGCCACCGACGACTTGAGTCCCGTGTCGTTAGGAGGTATCTTAGACCCGAATAAGGAGATTCTAATGCGCTATATTGCGGTCAACGAGCTGAAGAGCCCCCGGAAGCTGAGGGAACGGCTGGGTCTGGAGAAGGAATTGCTGCTGACCAACAACGGGAAGCCCATGGCCCTGATGCTGGATCTGGGCGACGACGACCCGGAGTCCGTGGCCGCCGCCGTGCGGGAGGTCCGGTCCCGGCAGGCCCTGACGCGGATACGCGAGGCGGCCGCCCGGTCGGGTGCCGCCAGGATGTCCGGTCCGGATATTGACTCGGTGATCACGGCGACGCGCCGAGCCCGGCCCAAGGTCTCCTAGTGCCGGCACCGCAGGTGGTCGTGGACACGAATGTCCTGGTGTCGGGATTTCTGAATCCGCACGGGGCCCCGGGCCGTCTGGTGGAGTGGATGAGGGATGGCACGGCGACATCCGGCCTAGATGACCGCATTCTCGCCGAATACCGCGAGGTGCTCCTGCGCCAGGAGTTCAGCCTGCCCCCCGAGGATGTGCGCATGGTCCTTTCGTCCGTGGTCGCCCACGCGGTCTGGGCAAAGGTGGGCCCTGAACACGCCGTCTTCGACCTGCCGGATCCGGACGACGCCATGTTCGCGGAATGCGCGGCGGCTCTGGCCTGCCCGTTGGTCACCGGCAACCTGCGCCACTTTCCCCGGGCCCGCATGAGGTCCGTCGAAATCCTCCGTCCGGCCGAGTTCGTCGCAACGGTGATCGGCCGGCGGAACTGAGCCAGCCACCATCTTCCGGGGGCAGGCTCCGCTCCCGGGCCATGGCGGTGCTGGTTGACGGAAGCCCCAAGATGTCATACATTGTCGGACGTGAAAACCGCGACCCTCAGCATCCGACTCGACAAAGACCTGGAGCGTCTTCTTGGCAAGGTCAGCAAGCAGCTTGGCCGAAGCCGAAGCGAGGTCGCCCGCGACGCGATCCGTCGCCAGCTCCGTCTGGCTCAGTTCGAGGCGTCGCGCCGGCGGATGATGCCGTTCGCCGAGGCAAGGGGTTTTCTGACGGATGAGGACGTTTTCGCGAAGATCTCGTGAGGGTCTTTCTGGACACCAACGTCATCGCCAGCGCCACGGCCACGCGCGGGCTCTGCGCGGACCTGCTGAGAACGGTGATCGAGTTCCACGAGCTCGTGGTGGCCGATTGCCTCGTCGAAGAGACCCGCCGGGTGCTCCGGGAGAAATTCGGGGCGCCGCAAGACCTGATCCATGACGTGGTCCGGCTCCTCACCCAGGACGCCATCCGGTCCGAGGCACTTCCGCACGCCGACCTTCCATTGCGCGACCCAGCCGACGTCGCCATCGTATCGGCGGCGGCGAACGGGAGCGCGGAGGTGCTGGTCACAGGGGACCGGGAGATCCTGGACCTTCGGCAGGTGGGATCCATGGAGATCCTGGCCCCCCGCGAGTTCTGGGAAAGGGCGAGGGGAGGGCCTCCGGGCGGCGGTCCGCCCCGGTAGAGATCAAGCTACTCCGCCAGGTACAGCACCGACCGGACGCCCCAGGGCTCGTCCCCGTGTTCGAGGATCCGCACCCGGACGGAGAGGATGCGGCGGTCGATCTCCCAGGAGGCCTGGCCCCGTTCGAACTCTGCGGCGCGCACAAAGCGAGCCCGGTTGGTGGAGTATTCGAACACCGCCGGGATGTCCCGGCCCTTTCCCGTATGGTCGCCGATGGCCACCCGGACCGTCCCCTTGTCGGTGGGGGAGGGGAACACGATCTCGAGCCACTGGTCGCGCCGGGCCGGGCCGGCGGAGATGAACGACGTCCCCTGCAGGCCGTCCA
>PXDE01000607.1 GCA_003566475.1 PVC group bacterium
GCTGGACCTCGACCCGGTGTCCCTGCTGGTCGTGCCGCATCTGGATCGCATCTATACGGAGATGGGCCGCCGTTGCGCCGGCCGGGAGGGAGATCCGCACCGCTGGATCAATCCGGAGTTTCATGGCTGGTGGTCAGGCCGTGGCTTCCGCATCAATGTGGATGTGGCGACCGGCACCCTGTGTGACCTCGATGTGTTTCTGCGCCACTTCTACGCGGCCTACCACCCCTACTACAACGGGAACCAGCCGGTCATCCACCCTCAGCCCGCCGGGGTGGCGGCGACCGACCGCGCGGCCCGGTTCGTGGGCTGGCACGCCATCACCATCCAGCGGGTGGCCCTCGATCCGGAGCAGGGGATGCGGGTGTACTTCTTCAACCCCAACAACGACAGCGGCCAGGACTGGGGGGACGGGGTGGTGGTGGGCACCCGGGGCCACGGCGAGCGGTTCGGCGAGGCCTCCCTACCCTTCGAGCAGTTCGCCTCCCGGCTCTACATCTTCCACTACGACCTCCTGGAGCCCGGCGAACTGGCCAAGGTGCCCCCGGAGGCACTCGACCGGGTCACCGGCCACATCCGCCGCTCCTGGGGCGCGGACCGGATGCCCTAAGGCTCAGGGCGGCGGAAGCACCCGGTCGGCCTGGTTGTAGAGGTTGTGGAGCAGGAGCCAGGCCCGGGCCAGCTCGCGGTCGGGCACCCACATGTATGCGGAGCGCTCCGCCTCGGGCACGTCGGACGCGGGGAGAATGAGCCGGTCGAGGGGCAAAACCCCCTGCTCCTCGTCGTATACCGGCGTCACCTCGTCCGGCCAGGGGATCACCCGGTAGTCGCCGTTCTCGGCCCGGCGGAAGGCGAACCACTTGGTGCCCAGCAGCTCCTCGGGGGCCCGGGGGTGGATGAGGTAGCCGTCCTCCCGCCTCAGGTTGACCAGGTCCACCGGTTCCTCGGTCGGGTACCTGTCCCTGGGCACCCGCAGCTCGAGCGCCTTGTCCACGAACCGGGCGATGTAGTCCCAGACATCGGTCACCCGGATGATCCGGTGGTCGCGCGGCATGGGCTGGCCGAAGTTGGGATAGAGGTAGTAGTCGGCGTAGTAGCTGTGGTCCACGCCGTAGATCACCATCTGGTGGCCGAGCCATCCGGTGTGGCGGTGGTAGTTGAGCAGCAGCGGACGGACATGGCGGTACCAGGTGCCGTCCCATTCGCTGAGGCCGTTGACATTGAGGTGCATCACGCTCTCGCCCTGCCCGGCCTTCGACCAGTCGGGCATGGGATAGGGGGGCACCTCGCCATGGTAGGAGATGGTGGCCACCACCCGGTCGGGATGCCGCCAGGCCGGCTCGAACGAGAACCGTCCGGTCGACGACTTGCCGAAGGTGATCCACGGCGCATGGCGGAACTCGGCGATCCCGGTCTTCTCCGCCGCCAGGTCCAGCATGACGTCGAAGGAGGCCTGGTTGAAGTGCCGGAGGTACACGATGGCCGCCTCGTGGCGGGCCGCGACCTGGCGCAGGGCCCGGTGCTCGCCCATGCGCACAAGGTCGGTGTTGTTGGAGAACATCAGCACGGCCCGGATGCGTTCGGCCTCGGGCGGGGTCCAGACCAGGACATCGGCGGCGGGGCGGGCGATAATCTGGGCCGCCCGACGGTCGCCCCAGCTTTCGACCACCTCGGCCGGGAACTTGAACCCCACCGGCCAGTGGGGCGGCTCGGCCCGGGACTCGGGCTCGGCGGTCTCCTGCGCCCGGGCCACGCTCGCCATCAGCAGCACGCTCGTCATCCATACATGCAGGGAACGGTTCATCCGACATTCTCCGATTACAGGTTTCCGCGATGCGGCCACTATCGCCGCATCGGAAGGCGGGGGCAACTCTGGGGGGGGAGTGTTCAGGGTTCAGTGTTCAGGGTTCAGGTAGTGGTCAGGAGTCGGGGGTCAGTGGTCAGTGAAGGCCGCTGGTCCGGTGGGCCAGCCGGATGAGGGGTGAGACGGATGGCGCGATCCGACTTCGCCCGCCTTCGCACAGCTTCGGCGGACACGGCCAAGGCGCTACGTCGGACAAGTTGTGGGATGTGGGATGTGCGATGTGGGCCCCCCCCGTGGCCCGGGCTTCCAGCCCGGAGCCGAGCGAGGTGTGGTCCCTTTCGGTCCATGACCAGTGTTTTCGCCGACCATGCTCGATCCGGGATCCGATCTCGCTCGGGCACGGGCTGGAAGCACCGTGCCACTTCAGGGACATCTTGCTGGCGAGCAGTGGCTTGTGGGGGACAGCGTGCATTAGTGTCTCAGAGCAGTTGGGGCCGCTGAACCCCGCCGCGGCGGGGTTCAGCCGGACGAAGGGAGAGACACGGCCGATACGAGATCCGCGATACGGGATTCGGGGTGCGGGTCCGACTTGCCCGACGTCCTGTGGCGGCACCGGCAAGGGTGTCTCAGGGCGGAGCCGCAGCCGCGCCCTGGTCGGGACTCAGCCCCCGTCCAGACCTTGGACGAAACCGTCCAGACATTGGACGCTGACGCTCTGGCACGCGCGGCCTTCCTGAAACCTCGACCTCGCGCGAGGCACGGCTTACGGTTGAACACCGGAGCAGACCATGACTGAACTCATTCGCGATGCCATAGGTTTCGACCTACGAGCAGCCTTGCCTTCCATAGCGCCGACGCACTTCCCGCCTCGGCCAAGGTGGTGCTGGTCTGCGGGCTCATGGCGATGTCGATCACGATGTGGGCCTAGAGGCCCGGGGATCCGCTCTGTGGACTCCGGGCGTTGAAGTCCTGCGCATCCTCCCGTATCACGTCCGAATGCGCCGTTTCCTGCATGTGATCGAGTCGTATCCGTTCCTGATTCCCCTCGCGCGTTCCGGGCTGGACGCGGCGGGGTTCCTGCTGCCCGACCGCCTGCTGGTGGCGGCGGCGGGGCGGACGGCCCTGGCCCGGGCCCCCCTGGCCTCGGCCGCGCTGGCCCATTATCTGGAGGGTTCGGGCCGCCCGTGGCGGGTGCCGGCCCTCCGGATCCTGGACGGCGACCCCGGGGTGCTCGCCTGGCTCACCCCGCGCATCCGCGCCCGCCACGCGGCCGGCGCGACCGAGGGCCGGGTCGATGTCCCCCAGGGGGCGTGGACGGACCTGGACCGGCGCTTCGCCATCGGAGGCCTGCGCGTGCACTGGCGGAGCGAGGGCCGGGGCAGGGTCGCCGTCGGGTTCGACAAGCTCTACCGGTGGTCGCCGCGGGAATCGCGGATGACCCGCGCCGTGCACGCCGCCGCCGACCGGCTCCGGGCCCAGGGCGCCCGGCCCTTCCGCATTCTCGGCATGCCGGGCCGGCTGCCCCTGTGCGCCCCCGACCAGCCGACAGGCATTGGCAAGGTGCTGCTCTGAACCCAAATCCGGCAGTTGCCACAGACCAGACCTGCTGCGACCCCTCCGGGGTCGGACGGTGCGTTGAACGGGTTCCGGGGGTGTCGCGTTGCTCGACCCCCGGCTAATCGCTTCGACCCCTCCGGGGTCGCATGTGTCCCTGCCACCCCGTAGGGGTGCCGGCCATTAGCCGGGGGTAAGCGGAGCGACACCCCCGGACTTCGTGCCCCAGCAAGGGGCCGACCCCGGAGGGGTCGCAGCAGGTCTGGTCTGTGGCAACTGCCGGATTTAAGGTGAAACGCGGGCCAAGGGCCATCCAGGCGCGGTTCCTTCGCGGGACGGACGAGGACGTACGTCCCACGTCATCCGCCACGGCATGGTCGGATAGATCCCATCGATGATGGCCACCGTGCCCGGGCAGGGCCATGCGACCGTGCCTGGCCGGGAAATCCTGCGGGTGGAGGGGGCTGGACTCGGCTTGCGTGCGGATTCGGATCAGAGCCCAAGGCAACGCCTGCTTCAGGCCCATGGTATATTCCACCCGCCATGTCCAATCTCAGAGACCCCCGGCTGATCTGGCTCAAGGGCGGCCTGTTTCTGCTGCTGGGCCTCCTCGCCTCGGCGGGGGTGCTCCTGATGGCGCCGAGACTGGCGGTGGGGCTGCTGCTGGCCATTGCGGTCTGGGCCTTCTGCCGGGCCTACTACTTCGCGTTCTACGTCATCCAGCACTACCTCGACCCCGGCTACCGGTATGCCGGGCTGCTGGACTTCCTCCGCTATGCGTGGGGCAGGCGGGGACGGAAGGATAGGGGCCACGGATAGACCGGACCCGCGCGGGCAAGGGTAGCGCCTCCAGGATCCGTCGCAAGGCTCCCTGAACCCCAAACATCCGCACCGCTTGGAACCTGGTGTGGTTGGCTCTGCTCATGTCCGAATATGGCATACCCAAGGCCGGTGTCGAGCCGCCGACGGGACTTCGATCGCCGAATCTGCTCTGAGACACCAACTCACGCCATTCCACGCAAATCAGTTTCCGCAAGCAGGTTGCGTCTAAAGGCGCCCTCCATCTCGGATCACGGTCTTTCCGAGGTCAGCCAAAGCGGCGTCGCCGAAGTCGCGGCGGCGTCCGCGGGGCGCGGGGACCATGGTACGTGCCGCAGGCCAGGTGCCGTCCGGGGTTCCATGCCGCCGCAGTCCATATCGTGGCCC
>PXDE01000469.1 GCA_003566475.1 PVC group bacterium
CGCCGCCCGTGAGGGCGGGGCCCGGGCCAACCTCCGCCTGGCCCAGATCCACCTCGAGGCCGGCCAGGCCCGCGAGGCCGTGGGCCGGACCCGTCAGGCCCTCACCGCCTCCGACCTTCCCCCCGACCTGACCGACGCCATCACCTACGAGCTGGGCCGGGGTCTCCAGGCCGCCGGCGACCGCGCGGGCGCCAGCGAAGCCTGGACCCGCGTCGCATCCCGCGAGCCGCCAACCCCCTACGCCGGGTTCGCCATGCTCGCCCTGGGGCAGGCCCTGCGCGGAACCGACCCCGCCGCCGCCCTCCGCTGGCTGGGACGGGCCGAGCGGACCGGCCCCACCGACCGCGTCCGCGCCGAGGCCGCCTTTCTCCAGGGCGAGATCGCCCAGGCCCAGAACCGCCCCGGACCCGCCGCCGACCACTACCGGCGGCTCGCCCGCACCTGGCCCGACGACCTCCGCGCCCCCGCCGCCCGACTCGCCGAGGCCTGGTCGCGGCTGCGGGCCGAGCAGCCCCGTCCCGCCCGCGACCTCGCCCGCGCCGCCCTAGGCGAAGCGCCCGACGCCCCCGCCTGGCTCTACCTGCTCGCCAACGCCGCCCGTCAGCTTGGGGACTGGGCCGAGGCCGACACCGCCTACGAACGCCTTCTCCGCGCCGCCCCCGGCCACGAGCTGGCCGCCTCCGCCCGGTTCGAACGAGCCGTGCTGGCCCTCCAGCAGGACCGGCCCGACGTGGCCGTGGCGCTCCTCCGCGAGGGCGACGCCGCCGGCGGGACCGAAGCCGACTGGGTGCTCGCCGAGGCCCTCGGCCGCACCCGCGATGTGGAGGCCGCCGTCGCCGCCTACCGCCGCATCATCGAAGCCGCTCCCGACACTCCCCGCGCCCTAGAAGCCCGCTTCCGCATCGCCCAGGTCCACGAACAGGCCGAGCGCTGGGCCGATGCCGCCACCGCCCACCGCGAGTTCGCCCGCGCCCATCCCCGGCACGAGAAGGCCGAGGAGGCCTGGTTCCGGGCCGCCGGGGCGGCCCTCCAGGCCGAACGGCCCGCCGACGCCCGCTCCGCTTTCGCCTCCCTCATCCGCGCCTTCCCCGAGGGCGAGCATCACTACGAGGCCGCCTACCGCCTGGCCCTGCTCGAACTCCAGGTCGGCGAGACGGGGCAGGCGGCCCCCCGGCTTCAGGCCCTGGCCGGCGGGGAGAGCCCGTTCGCCGCCCGCGCCGCCTGGGTGCTGGCCAGCGTGCGCGATCAGGCCGACGACCTTCCCGCCGCCGCCGAGCTGTATCGTCAGGCCCTGGCTGCCGACCCCCCGCCCGCTCCCCGGCCCGAGATCCTCGTCCGGCTGGGCGGGATTCTCACCCGGCAGGAGAAGGCCGACGAGGCGGCCCGGGCGTTCACGCAGGCTCTGGACGCCGGGGCCGAGGATCTCGCCCCGGATCTGCTCGAATGGGTGGCCCGCACCAGCCTCGAGGCGGAGCGTCATGCCGACGCCCTGGCCGCCGCCGCCGCGCTGGCCCAGGTCGCCCCCGGCGGCGAGGCCCGGGCCGCCGCCGGATGGATCGGCGGCGAGGCGGCCCGGAAACTGGGCCGACTGGACGAGGCCCGGGCCCGCCTCGCCCGGGCGGCGGGGGTTTCCGCCACCGAAGGCGGGGTGGACGGGGTCCGCGCCGCGCTGGCCCTGGCCCGCATCCACCTCGGCGCCGACCGTCCCGCCGAGGCCGAGCCCCTGTTCCGGCAGGCCGTCGAACGGTCCGGCGCGTCCGGGCTCGAAGCCCTGCGGGCCGAGGCCTACTTCGGACTGGCCGAAAGCGCCGAGGCCCGGAAGCGGTGGGACGAGGCCGCCCGCCTGTTCCTCGCCGTGGCCGTGCTCTACGACGACGACCGCTGGGCCCCCGAATCGCTGATCCGGGCCGCCCGGGCCTTCGGCGAGGCGGGTCAGCCCGCCCGCCGCCGCGAGGCCGAGGCCGAGCTGCGTCAGCGCTTCCCCGAACAGGCCACCAAGATCCTGAACGATCCGGAGATCCCCGCCCCATGAATCAGGAATGGAACATCCAGAGCCGGGCCAGGGTATGCGCCGCCACCGAGCGGGAGTTCGCCGACGGGGACGAGATCCTGTCCTGCCTCCGCTACGACCCCGAGGCGGACGCCTACATCCGGGTCGACTGTCTGGCCGCCGAGGCGGGGGAGATCGAGAACGACCCCTCCGTCCTCAGCAAATGGCGCAGCGTGTTCCATCCCCCCCCGCCGCCCGCGCCCGAGGCCCTGGGCAAGGAGACGGCCGAGACGCTGCTCCGGAAGTACCTCGCCGAGGAGGGGGATCAGCACCAGAACGCCGCCTTCATCCTCGCCGCCATGCTCGAGCGCAAGCGCCTGCTCGTCGAACGCCATGTCCACACCACCGAGCATGGGGCCCGCATCCGGGTCTACGAGCACCGTCAGACCGGCGAGACCTTCACCGTCACCGACCCCGACGTCCGCCTCGCCGACCTCGCCGACGTCCAGCGCGAGGTCATGGCCATCCTCCAGCCTCCCGAGCCGGCTGCCGAGGCGGGTAAAGGGGAAGGGGCAGAGGAACCGCGAATGGACGCGCAACCCACCCCGCCCTTCGGGCACCCCTCCGAGGGAGGGGATGAACGCGAATCGGTCAGCCCGTAGCTGCGCCCGCCAAGGGCGCGGCCGGGCCTGGACCGCGACGGGTCCGTGCATGGAAAGCGCTCCGCTCCGGTTCAGGTTCGGCCCCGCGCCACCGTCCAGACCTTGGACAATTCCGTCCAGACCTTGGACGAAGCCATCTCTACCTGTTCTGCGAACTCCCGTGGCCCGAGCTGCATCTCGATATTCAGGAGGCTAGGCCGATAGGGTGCTTCAGCATCCGGCCGGATCCGGATAAGTTACCGCAAGCCTTGCGCTGTATCACGGGCGTGATACGTTTCGGGCATGGCCCCATCCACTGTCATTCATGCTCGGATCGATCCGGCCACCAAGGCCGCCACGGAGCGCGTTCTGGACGCGCTCGGTCTGACCCCGACCGAGGCCATCCGTCTCCTCTACCGGCAGATCGCGATGAGGGGGGAGTTCCCCTTGGAGCTGAAGGTGCCCAATGCGCTCACTGCGGAGACGCTGGCCCGGGCGGATCGAGGGGAGGGGGTGGAGGTCTTCGAGTCTACAAATGACCTTTACGCTTCGTGGGATGAATGAATCTTGTCCAGACCACGCAGTTTCGAAAGGATGTCCGGAGGCTGCGCAGGCGAGGCAAGGATCTTCGCAAGCTGATGGGTGTGATCGACCTCCTGGTCTCGGGAGCGGACCTTCCGGAAAGCCTTCGTGACCACGCCCTGACCTGGCCCTGGAGAGGATTGCGCGACTGCCACGTCGAACCCGATTGGCTGCTCATCTACAAGCCTCTGGACGAGAGCCTGATGCTGGGCCGGACGGGAACCCACGCGGACCTCTTCTGAAGGTCAGCCAGGAATGGCCGACCTACGTCCCTCTTCCGTAGCTGCGCCCGCCAAGGGCGCGGCCGAGAAAGGGAACGTTCCTGCCACGGCCGCTCCGCACGTGCCTCGCCGTTTCCACATGCAGTGCCTCCAATCTTCGCTCCCGCCGGACGGCGGTTCAGAGCCCGGCCGGAAGCTTCTCGCGTCGGAGCAGTTCCAGGGCCGCCCGCAGCAGGTCGCCGCGGGTCTCCGACGGAAGCCCTTCCTCGGCGCCCGCCCTGCGGACGGCGGCGGACCAGGCCGCGAACTCGCCCGCCCGCTGGGTGAACAGGACATCGAGCCAGTACACCAAGTTCTGGATCATGGATTCCGGCTGCGTCCGCGCCGCCCGCCGCAGAACCTCGGGATCGGCGGCGGCCTCGGCCTTCCTGCGCTCGTGAGTCGGGCTGCCCGCAAAATGGTAGTAGGCCCGGGCGAGGTCGATGCGCCCCGCCTCATCCTCCGGTTCCAGATCGAACCACAGGGGGGCACCCAGTGACTGATAGAGGAGCTGGATACGCCCGCCCATCGGTTCCCACCGGTAATGGCCGCGTTCCTGGGCGGAGAACTCCTCCGCCGTCAGGTCCAGGGCGGCGGTGACCAGACTGCGGATGGCCGCGGTCTCCAGATCCGGATCCCGTTCCGCAGATTTCCGCAGGGCGAGGATCACCGCCTCGACCTGGACATCGAAGTCGGACCCCCGATCCGCAAGAGCGACCTCTTCGGTGGAAGGTGCCGTGGGCTTGGCCGGGCCGTGTCGGGACGGCAGGCAGCCGAGCGTGATCGCGATCGGGATCAGAGCGAGGGCCAGGGCGCAGCGGCTCATGGGGGTTCTCCTCGGGCGGACGATCACGTCACCGCTCCACCCGACTCCCAGTCCCCAAGGTCGAAGGTCAGGAACGTCCAGAAGAGCGGGCTGACCCGCACCTCCGTGACCCGGTCGAACACCTTGCGCACCTTCTCGCGGCGGGTCTCCACGAGACCGAAGTCCTCGAGGACGTCGACCACCATGAACTCCGCGACCTGGCAGACGGAGTCGGGGTCGCCGGGATCGGCCACGCGGAGGAACACC
>PXDE01000486.1 GCA_003566475.1 PVC group bacterium
CCGCCGTTTCCCCCTCGTCCGTGAGCGGCCTGGCCCAGGCGTCGGGCAGGAATCGGGCGAGGAGGGTGCCGCGCAGATGGCCATCCTCGACGCGCAGGTCGCGGGCATTCAGAATCGGCGGAGTGCGCGTGGTGTGGTCGGCGAATCCAGACAGGTTCGACAGGTCCACGCCGTCCCCCTTCCGGGTCAGAAACAGCAGCAGGCGTCCCGGGCGGCCGCCAGCCTGGAAAACCGCCTGCTCCAGCATCAGCACCTCGTCGGCAGGCGGCATCCAGGCCGGCTGGTGGGCATGCACCATGACCCGCCCCTCGACCGGCCTCGGGCGGCGGAGCGCCGGGGCCCGGCTGGTCAGCGTTCCGGAGAGCCTTCCGTCCGCGTCGGCGAGAGCCTCGATCTCGTAGAGGTCGAATGCCCGGAAGCCCCGGGGATCGATTCCCAGCTCGCCATGGATCCGCCGTCCGTCCCACTCGACGCGGCCGGTGTCGATGGCGTGCATGCGGGGCGCCCCCGGGAACCCTCCGTGCCGCAGGCGGTCGCCGCGCCGGACCAGGAACGCCTCCGGATCCTGACGCGCCCCCACGGCCTGGGCGGGGAGGGGAAGGGCCAGGTTCTGGTGGTCCGGGGCGTCGCCGGGATGACGCAGGTCGATGGCCACCAAACCCTGCCACATGGCCACGCCGTAGAGCACCCCGTCGGCCACCGGCCACTCCATGGGCACCTCGTAGCCCGTGGTGGTATAGGGCGCGAAGGCCATGGCCCCGTGGAGACGGCGGGGCCGGTCGGGGTCCTCGATCGACCACCAGCTCGCGGTGACCGGGTTGGTGTGGGAACGGTCGGCGTACATGAGCAGACGGTCCTCGATGGGGTAGGGGGCCAGCATGCCGCCGCCCGCCTGCTCGTCGAGGATCTCGCCCGTGGCCAGATCCAGGGTCACCAGTAGCCGGTCGCGCCCGGTTCCGGTGACGATGTACACGCGGTCGCCCCAGACCGCCGCCCGCCGCTCGGCCCCCCGGTCCATGGTCCACGAGTGTCGGTACCGGGCCTCGTCGGGGAGCTGCCACAGCCTGACCGCGCCCTCCGGGGTGAGCCGGTAGGCGGCGAACAGCCCGTTGGCCCGGGTGTCCTCGGCCCCGGGACTGCCCGCGTTGAGGATCGCGACATCGCCGGTGACATCGATGGACCCGAGCTGGTTGCCCAGGCCCCCGAGCGCCCAGAGCTCGCGGCCGTCGGTCGCATCGAGCAGCCGCACGCGCCCCGAGCCGTCGTTGGCCAGCAGGTAGTCACGGCCGTCGTGACGCCAGACGGCGGGGGTGGCGCGGATGGCCTGGACCGGCCCTTCCGAGGTCCAGACGGCCTGGCCGGTGGCGGCATCGAAGGCGTGGATACGCCCGTCCGACACGATCACCCGACCGGCCGCCGTGGCCAGCGACGACTTGAGGTTGTTGCCCGAGCCGAGGGCCGGGTCCTCCTGCGCCTTGTGCTCCTCGAAGGCCCGATGGCGGCCGGGCAGGGCCACCGTCTCCCAGAGCTTCTCTCCGGTGGCGGCGTCGTAGGCGTAGAGCCGACCGGCGGTGCCCAGGCTGAACACCCGTCCATCGGCATAGGCCGGGGCCACGCACCAGTGGCCGCGCTTGTGGCCCATCCGGTGATGGGCCCGGTCCCGCTCGACCGCCTCCCATCGAACCTCGCCGGTGCGGGCGTCCACGGCGATCAGCAGGTCGTCGCCGGTGACGCTGAAGAACGAGTCGGGAAGCAGAGCCAGATTCTCCGCGCTGTCCATGGTCCGCCATCCGGTGCGGCGCGTGGGCACGGTGCCGTTGGGGCGGTAGGCCGCGTAGAATCCCCGGCCGTCGGCCACGATGGGGCTCGACGCCCCGCCGTACACCGGCTCGATCCCCATCGCCCGGGCCCGCCGAAGGTGGCCGGGGTACAGGCCCTTGCCCACCGTGAAGTGCCGGTCGAGAGACCAGAGGATCGGGGCGTGGTCAAGGTGATCCACCAGGCGCAGCCCCTGCCGGGGCGGCGTCCGGTCCCCGTTGGCCATGAACGAAGGCCAGTCGCCCGCCGATGGCGACGCGCCCATCAGAAAGGCCACACTCGCCAGGCTGATCCACAGGCGACGGGAGGAGGCGAGATTACAAGGAGTCATGTCGGACGCTCCGGTTTCCATAGGCGACAAACGCAATGCTAAACTTATGCCCAGATTGGGACGGGATCAATTCTCGGCAGGCGCCGCTCAGGACCGGGCCTGCCGCCGGTACCGGCCGGGCGGCATCCCCATGGCCTCGCGGAAGCGGGCGGACAGATGCCCGGCGTGGGCGAACCCGGTCTGCTCGGCGACCTCCTCCACCGACAGCGCGGTGGTCTCCAGAAGATGCCGGGCCCGCTCCAGCCGATGGGAGCGGATCGCCTCCAGGGGGGTCTGACCGAGATGCTCGCGGAACCTCCGCTCGAGGGAGCGGCGGCTCAGGCCGGCCGCCCGGGCCAGGTCGTCCACGGTCAGGCGCTCGCGGGCGTGGGCCTGAAGGTGTTCGAGGGCGAGCATGAGCCGGGGGGAACGCACGCCGTGGGCCGCTGTCGATGACCGCTCGATGACCGCCCCCGGCGGAATCTGGATACGGAGTGGCCGGGGCGGCGGCTCGCCCCGCAGGTGCCTATCCAGAATCTCGGCCGCCCGCACGCCCAGCTCACGTGTTCGGAGATCCACGCTGCTCAGGGGCGGCCACACCCCTTCGCAGACGATGGCGTGATTCCCCACCCCCAGCAGCGAGACCTGGTCCGGGACGCGGCGTCCGATCTGATGGCAGAGTTCGGCTGCCCAGAGTCCGAACCGATCCGAGGCCAGGATCATGCCGCAGGGGGCAGGAAGGGATCCGATCCAGGCGGAGATGCGCTGATCGAGGAGGTCCATGCGCACCGGTCGGTCCTCTCCCCCCATCGTGGCGATGTCGAAGACGTCCACGGAAACCTTGCGGCCTCCGGCGGCCACACGCAGTCCTGCCTCGATCTCCACGGATTCCTGCATCCGGTGGTCGCCGAAGTAGGCCAGGTGAGCGTACCCCCGTTCCAGATAGAATGCTCCCGCCCGACGTCCGGCCTCACGGTAGTGGAGACCCACCCGGGGGGATCGCCCGTCCGAGCCCTCGTCCCCGTCCGCATAGATTGCCACCAGCCCCGCGTCGCGGACGACCTTGCCGCACGCCGCCGTACACCGGTACAGAACCACGGCATCCGGACGCCAGCGGGCCAGGTCCGAGGCCAGGCCTTCCAGGCTCTTTGTGGCCACCGAATGCAGAATCCACCGGCTGCCCAGCCGGGCCTGCCCCGCCAGGCCCGCCTTCACCGCCTCGGCCAGAACCGGATCACCGCCATTGGCGAAGGCGATCCGGACCGGCTGGGGATTCTGGGGGTGGCGCATCCGTGTATTTATATGGCGTAGATGCGCATGGCGTCAAGGCTTAGCGGATGCCACGTTAAACGTGTTCAGAAGGAGGATACGATGAGCCGAAGCCTTACCCAGTTCGCCGGTGGCCTCGTGATTGGGGCGCTGGCCCTGTCTGCGGGAACCATGACCCGGGCCAACGAATTCAGATTGGATTTCCGGAACGATTCGACCCCGGGCGAACCCGCCTTCGACCACTATGTTTGGGGATCGGGGAACAGCGTCACCAATCTATCCGAGACCTATGCGTCGCCCCTCGCCTCGGGAACCGACATCACCGTCGCCCTCGGCGGACCAGGCCTGGACGCCCGCAGCCGCAATTCCGTGGCCGATCCCCAGGGGGAGCTGGCCCGGGATTTTCTATGGGGGGACGGGGACGCATTCACGGTGACCTTTTCAGGGTTGACTCCCGGCCTCTACAGCCTCACCACCTATCACCATGATCGGGACAACAGCTCCGCTGTGATGGGCGCTACGAACCTCTCGGCGCTGGGGGCTGCGTCCGCAGCATTCCAGTATGTGGTCTCCACAGGTCTCGGAACCATAAGCGGCGGAACCAGTGGACCGCCGGCCAGCGACACCCTGGTCCTGGCGGTGGGGGCCTCCGGCGAGCTGACGATGACCGCATCCGGTGCATCGGGGGGCACCCGTGCCGCGGCCACGAACGGCCTGGTGCTCGCCAACGGGGTGTCCGCGCCGGCCAGCGCCCGCCTCGACTTCGGACCGTCCGCGGGCCACACCTCCCCGGTCGGCTTCAGCCCCTGGGTGGCCGGCCCGATCGGATCCCAGGCCGTGCTCTACGAAGGCGGCATCGGGGGGTTCATCACGGTGGACGTCAGCCAGAGCGGCACTTCTAACCAGGCCACGGACCGGGGCGGGAGCGATCCCCTGTTCAGGGATGTCCTCATGGCGGGCGACGGGAACTCCACGAGTGACTACTCGATCTCCCTTATGCTGGGAAACCTCGCGGAAGGGGACCATGACCTCACCATCTTCCACGGCACGGACGGAAACAGCTTCGGCGGAAACGTGGATCTCTGGATCGACGGCGCCTTCCACTCCACCTACGGTCAGCAGCCGTTCGGGGACTTCA
>PXDE01000224.1 GCA_003566475.1 PVC group bacterium
ACGAAGCGCTCCTCGACGGGATGCTCGAGATCCTGGCCGACGAGGCTCGTGACGTTGCCGACCGCGTCCTGCTGGATGTAGAGCCGCTCGTCCAGGGGGCCAGTGCCATCCGGTGACCGGTCGCGGAGAACAAGGGCGTCCGGGAACTCCGGCGCGGGCAGGCTCCACACGTACTGCTCGCGCACGGTGCCGCCCCCGGCCCCCTCCTCGCGCACCTCGGCGAGCTGCCAGGAAGGGGTGAAGTAGTCGTGGTAGGTGATCGTCCCCCCGGTGGCCGGAGGCTCCTCCAGCGTGTCCGCGCCCGGAACGGCGCCTGGCGCTCCAGGGACGCCGGCCTGGGGAGGGAGGGTGACGTGCGGGGGCGGGCCTCCGGGGGCGGCGGACGGCAAGGCGGAGGAGGGTGACTCGGATGGGGCAAGGACGGTCCTCACGATCCGGCGGCCGGTGGCGTCGTACCGGTATTCGGCCAGGGTGTCGTCGGCGGAATCGGCGAGCTTCACCAGCCGGTTCCAGGCGTCGAACACCGCCTTCGTCTCGACGGTGAAGTCGTCCTTGCGGGCTGCGGGGAACTTCGTGGTGTTGCCGTTGTCGTCGTACTCGGGCTGGACCGCGTTCTCGCCGGTGATGAGGGTGATCTCGTTGCGGGCGTCGTGGTCGCGATTCTGGGCGGTGGCGTCGACCTCGATCTCGTTCCATTTGCCGGAAGAGTTGAACCACCGGAGCACCCTACTCCGCGCAGCCGCTTCGTGTGGCAAGCTACGGATGGACACGGATGCAGAGGTGTGGTTCGGAGTGCCTTTCCGCCCTCTCCCGCCTTGCGGGATCGGAGGGGCACGCACGGGCAAGTACCTCGTCTGGGAGATCACGGAGCCTCTCCGGTCGGCAGGGTGCTCTCGTCAGATGGAGAGCGTTTCCGTCGTTCTCTGGGACGGCGTTTGGGCTCGGGAAGGATACGGAATGCCGGAGCCTGACGCGACGGATGAAGATCCCGGGCCCGCACCTCCGCCTCCATATCCTCCGGCAGGATAATTCCCATCCCGAGGAGGACCATGGCGGCCAGATCTGTCGCCAGGCCTTTGGTGGCGTGCAGGTAATCGTCGTCGGGCGCTGCTCTCATGGATGCTATCGGGCCACCCCGAACCTCGATCACGCCTGCACTGGTCACCGCCTCTTCCCCGACGAAACGGGTGATCCGAACCGCCGCCGCCGCGTAAGGCTCCATGAGCGCGACCCTCTTCCGGAAGAAAGACTCCGCGTGGATCGTCCACCGTCCGACTTCAGCGAGAAACACCTCGACCAGCACGGGGTCGGATTGTTCGCCGCCGAAGGGGGCGGGCATCCTGGACGCTGCTTCAGGGAAGGGAGGCCAGGGAGGAGCACCATGGAGGCCGTAGGCACGACGCACCACAGGCGGCACGTCGTGGAGGAAATCCGGAAGCGGCGCGTGGCCTGGATCCACCGTCTCGGGAACGAGAAAGGCTTTCATCCCTGCGGACTCCATTCTCATACCGAACTCCTTCAGAAAAGGGCCATTCAGGTCGAGCTTCTGAACATTGTGAATCGCCTTGATGGTCGCCCGCGACGGTGGGAGTAACGCTGGCGCGACCCCGTACATGCCCATTCCGACTCCGAGTACAGAAAGGGCCGAGTAGAAGTCACCACCCGTGACAATGATCACAAGTCCCGCAACGGAGCCCGCGAACACCCCAGCCTGCCCGAAGTACACGAGTCTGCCGGACAGAGTCAACGGATGGTCTAGCACCAAAGCATCCGGAAACGCCCCGTAGACCAACACGACGCCGACCTGATCCGCATCGGCGCGGGCCAGCGACCAGTCTGGGGGCCGCACCGGGAGGCTGTGCTTGGGTGTGACAGATGCGCAGCCTGTGGCCCCGACGACGACGAGCCCGGCCAGCGGAAGCCTAGCCATGAGCGCCCTACGTACAAATCCAAAAGTTCGAGACCGTCGCTCGTCCATGTTGGTGATTCCCCGACGAAACCATGGAGGAAAGATGCGAAAAATGCGTCAAGGCCACGGACTGAACAATCCTCCAATCAAGCCGGCGCCAAGGCGCCTGAGATCCAAGGAAAGGTAGACGAGCTGCTCCTGGCGGTCGCGGCCATGCGGATTGATTTCAAAGCCGATCTCCGCATGGTCAGCAAGGGCCGTGAAAATACGACTGGTCATATATTTACGAGCCGCAATGCGGCCAGAGACGAATATATCCTGTTCACCGTAATAGGCGGCGGCGCTGGAGCTCATGTGGCGAAAGGTGAGACCGGCGGTCGCCGATAACGCGTACCCCTTCCCTGCATTTCCGACTTCCAGCCCGATTCCGGCGTGGGCCACGTTGTAAGGTCCGGTGGCAAGGAGGGATCCGTACCCGAATGGCTCGATGGAGCTGGGAAGGCCCGGGGTGGCGCTTCGGAGGGAACTGCGGAAGCCAACGTCGAGGTAGGGACCGATGGCGATCCCCGAAGGGTCGTAGGGAAGGTTAACATTCGCTCCGAAATCACGGTTGAATATACCAAAAGCGATGGTTTCCCCTCCGTAACGGCCCTCCGGATCCCCGTGCCACCAGTTCTGGACGACCTCGCCGCCTAGCCGACCGTACGCGCTGACCCCTGCGGTGACGTGCCACCAGGACCGGGAGTCTTGGCCTCGGCCATAAGTCCCGATCCCGAATGTTGCGAGATCGGCCCTTCGCGCCCAGGGCACGGACTGCTCCTTGTCCGGCCCCCTCAGAGTGAGGATCCGGTGGGTGAGGGAGAAATGCACGCGCTGGCCACCTATGCGCCACGGCGTCCCAAGTCCCAGCAAGGTGACGTGGGTCTCGAAGTCGTCGGTGTCGTGGTACGAAAGGTGGCTCAGGTCCCGTTGACGAAGGAACACCGCATCGTTCCGGATATATGCCCGGATCGTCCATGGATCCTTCTCCCTCTCCGCAAAGGGCCCCACAAGCGTGGGCCAGGCCTCCGGGGAGAGGCCCATGGGGTCGGTGACGGACGCGGGGGCGGCCTGGAAGGCCTGGTAGAGGTTCATTCCGTCGGCGTAGCCGAGGGGGTCGGGGGCGAGCCAGCGGCCGAGGGTAGGGTGGCGGTAGCGGTGGCGGCTGTGCACGAGGCCGGGGGCGTCGTACTCCGGGGGGGCGTCGTCGTGGAGGCTGCCCTGGCTGCCCGCCGGGAACGGCAGGAACGCGGGGGGCGGCGGATCGGGTAGGTGGAAGGCCCGGAGGCCGTACGGATCGTAGTGGTAGCGCATGCCCAAGCTTGATGATCTTCTGCGTGAGAAGGGCGAATACCTCGGCGGCCGGGGCCTCCGGAACGGCCGCGAATGGTGGGCTCCGGATGGTCTCATGGCTCCATCTCGAGGAGACGGCTCATGCAACGTCGTCTCACCGCAGACGCTCCTCGTTATCGCCAGAACGCCCTCGCGAGACAGAAGACCTGCCGGACCCGGCCGAGATTGGCCGCCCACCTTTGAAAGACCTGGAGATCCACGCGGAGAGGAGCCATAGGACTATCGTCGTGATATACGCAATGCCCAGAGCGAGGGGATACGACTGCGTGGTGAACAGGAGATAGAAGACAATCGAAGACCCGGTGACCGCCACCCACAGGAGGCGGGGCGCCCCCGGAAACTTGAATGGCCTTCCCACAGAGGCTGTGAGCCACCAGATTCCGAAAAGGCAGGAGGCCAGTGAGGCCGCGTAGGCCGACCACCCATGGATTCGGATGTAGGATCCTCCGATCGGACTTCCGAATTCACCCAGGGCAATTCCTCGTATCCCGGATGTCAACAGTCCTATGCCAAGAAAGCAGGTTAGCCATTTCCCCTCTCTCTTTGCCGAACTAGTTTGGGGAGGATCGGTTTCAGGTAGCATGGTCAGGGGTTTTCATAAAATTCGCGAACCTCTCGATACGCCTCAAGCGCTTCATCATAGGCTTCGCGGGCCAACCTCCCAGCTTGCCCTTCGGGGCTATCCTGCCACGAGTCCGGCGACAGGAATCCCCTGACGAACTTCAACCACTTCGCGTATTCGAGTCTTCCGGTGGTCTGATTGTACTTCACCATGGTCTCTACGGCCTTCTGCACGCCGGGGAGCGTGCCAAGCCAGTACCAGAGATAGTTGATTTTGCCCGCAAACCTCGTGAGGTAGGGCAAGGCCTTGGCGCCCCCATACACGAGGAACGGGAGCGAACCTGCGCCTAGGCTCAGATAGAACGCGACGTACCAGCCGCGGCCCGCTCCCAGTTCGTCGAGCTGCGCGATGCTGCTGTGCGGGATAGCGGCGGCGAAGTGGCGGTCGCGGGCCTCGATGTCACCGAGAGCCCAGAAGAGGCCTGCGGCCATGGTGTAGCCCATGGACAGGAAGGTCCGGCCCAGGTGCGTCCCCCGGTATAGCGGATCGTGCACGTTCGTGAAGTGCCATTCGAGCGATTCCATGCCGAACCGCCGGAGACCGGCGGCGGAGTGCTCGACCACATCCCAGGAGCCGGTGGCCTGCGCCCGGTCCCAGTACC
>PXDE01000256.1 GCA_003566475.1 PVC group bacterium
CCGGGATCCACCGCCGTCACAGCGTGCTGCCGGACTTCGTCCCCGGTTCCTCCCCCCGGCTGTTCCGCGAGCAGGCCGACGGCCGGCTGGCCGAGCCCGGCACCGGCGCCCGCAACCGGGTCTATGAGGAGGAGGCGCCCGGACTCGCCCTAGCCGCCGCCCGGCGGGCGCTCGCGGCGGCCGGGGCCGGCCCGGCCTCCATCACCCACCTCATCACCGCGTCCTGCACCGGGTTCGCCAACCCCGGTCCGGATCTGCGCCTGATCCAGGGGCTCGGGCTGAACCCCTCCGTGGAACGGTATCACCTCGGGTTCATGGGCTGCTACGCGGCGTTCCCGGCCCTGCGCCTGGCCGACCACCTGTGCCGGTCCGATCCGGAGGCCGGGGTGCTGGTGGTGTGCGTGGAGCTGTGCAGCCTCCATCTCCAGGTTCAGCCCCGTTCCGACTCGCTGCTGGCCAACGCGATCTTCGCCGACGGGGCGGCGGCGGCGGTGGTCCGAGCCCCGCCGCCTCCGGCGGATCGCCCAAGGTTCGCTCTGAGCGGCTTCGGAACCTGCATCCTCCCCGAGGGGGAGTCGGAGATGGCCTGGACCGTGGGCGACCGGGGGTTCGACATGATCCTCGGCGGCGGGATTCCCTCGCTTCTGGCCGAGCGCGGGCCTGACGCGCTCGGCGACCTCCTGGCTTCGGTCGGCCTCGGGGCCGGCGACCTCGGAGGATGGGCGATCCATCCCGGAGGTCGGGCCATTCTCGACGCCCTCGGCCGGAGCCTGGGCCTTCCGGAAGCAGCGCTGGCGGTGTCGCGGGGCGTGCTTCGCGACTTCGGGAACATGAGCAGCGCCACCATCCTGTTCGTCCTGGAGCGGATGATGCGAACACCGGCCCGGGAAGGGGCCGGTCCGGTGGCGGCTCTGGCCTTCGGCCCCGGCCTGACCGTGGAGTTCGCCCTCCTCCATCCCCTGGGGGTCCGGCCCCCGGCCCCGATCCGGAGTGGCCGGGCATGAGCCCCCAGGTGATCGTGGTCGGCGCGGGGCCGGTGGGCCTCACCCTCTCCCTGCTGCTCGACCGGGCGGGCGTCCGGACGCTTCTGGTCGAACGGCGGACGGTCGTGGGCGCCCGCTCCATGGCCATTGGCGTGACCCCTCCCTCCCTGG
The DNA here is from genome assembly GCA_003566475.1 of PVC group bacterium. GTDB lineage: Bacteria > Verrucomicrobiota > Kiritimatiellia > SS1-B-03-39 > PXDE01 > PXDE01. The sequence continues at coordinate 1,155 of PXDE01000256.1, forward strand.
ACACGTTCCACGGGCTGGGGCTGGAGGAGGAACTGCAGGCCGCCGGGGTTCCGATCCGGGAGGTCGAGGTGTTCGAAGCGCGCCGGCCGGTGGGGACGCTGCGGTTCAGGGCGGTCGGCGGGGCGTACCCCTATGTCCTCGCCCTGCCTCAGGCCGACCTGGAATGCCGCCTGAGGGAGGCGGTGAAGCGGGCCGCCCACGTGGAACTCCGGACGGGCTGGGAGGCGACCGCCCTTCGGATCGCCGAATCCGAGGCCGAGGTCGAGATCCGGGACATGGTTTCGCAACGGTTCGAGGGCATCGTGGCGCCGTTCGTGGCGGGCTGCGACGGCCCCCGGAGCCGGGTGCGGGACGCGCTGGGTGTCCCGGTGGCCCGAAAGCGGTACCGTCCCCGGTTCACCATGGCCGACGTGGCCGACGGGACCGGACTGGGGGATCGGGCCCGGCTCCACTTCGCGGCCGACCGGCCGGTGGAGTCGTTTCCCCTGCCCGGGGGATGTCGGCGATGGGTGGTCCGTACCGGATGGGGCGACGCTGATGACCTGGCCGAGCCCCTGGAGGAGACCATCCGCCGACGGACGGGCGTCGACCCGGGGCCCATTCCGGCCGAGGCACGCTGCGGATTCACGCCCAGCCGTCATCTCGCCCGGCGTTTCCACCGGGGGCGGGCCGTCCTGTGCGGCGATGCCGCCCACGGCATGAGCCCGATCGGCGGCCAGGGCATGAATACCGGCCTGGCCGACGCGGCCTGCCTGGCCCGGGCGCTGGTCGCGGTGCTGCACGACGGCGGCAGGTCCGAACCCCGGCTTCAGGACTACCACCGTCGGCGGGTCCGCTCGTTCCGGGCGGCAGCGGCGCGGGCCGCGCTGGGCATGGCGCTGGGCACCTGGCGAGGTGTCCTAGCCTCGACGGTTCGGGGATGCCTGGTGGCGGCTCTGCTCGGGCCGCCTCCCCTGCACCGGCGCACCGCCCGCTGGTTCTCCATGCGAAATTTCTCCGGGGCGGTGTCCTCATGATCTCCCTCATCCGGACCTGGCACGACTCGTTTCGGGATCGGGAGACCGCCCCGGAGGCCATGGACGATCCAAACGGAAGCGAGGACCGGCTGGTCCGGACCCTGCGGCAGTTCGAGGTGCTCAACGTGTGGATCAGCCGCTATCGTCCCATCCTGCGCCGTTTCGTGCTGCGGGACATGGCCCGGGATCCCCAGCGGCGCTACCGGCTGGCCGACTTCGGCGCCGGGGGCGGGGATATCGCGGCCTGGCTGCTCCGGGAGGCCCGACGGGGCGGGTTCGACCTCGAGGTCACTGCGATCGACGCCGACCCGCGGGCGGTCCGCTATGCGAGGGCCCGCTGGGGCGATACCGGGGGACTGACCGTCCGGGAGGGCGGCCTGGAGGTGCTGGAAGCCGAGGGCCCGTTCGATTTTGTGTTCGCCAACCACGTCCTGCACCACCTGCCCGACGCGGGGATTCCGGGCGTGCTCCAGGCCTTCCACCGGGCGGCCACGCGGCGGTGGGTGGTGAGCGACCTTATGAGGTCGCCCTGGGCGTGGCTCGGCTTCCAGACCGTGGCCTGGGGCTTCCGGGGGAGTTTCACCCGGGAGGATGGTCTCCGCTCCATCCGCCGGGGGTTCCGTCCCCTCGATCTGCGGGCTCGGATCGACGAGGCGGACCTGTCCGGACGGGTGCGGGTGCTGCGGCGGGCGCCGGGACGGGTGGTGCTGGTGGGAGGGGGGGCGAGGGGGGCGGTCGGGACGGCGGCGCCGTCCGTCTGAACCCGGGGAGCTTCAGGAAAAACGCTTTTCGCGGGATCCCGAGGCGCGTATGCTGGCACCTGCGAGGCCGAGACATGGCGGGCGACCCGCCGGCCAGCCGACAGCCTCGGATAGGAGGCGTTCCATGCGCCTGAGCATCCGGTTCAAGTTCATGAGCGTTCTGGTCATCGCGGCGGTGGCGCCGCTGGTGCTGGGCCTGGTGTCGGTGACCTGGCTGGGACGCCGGCACTACGAGCGCCAGCGCGGGATCCTGTTCCGGACCATGGCCAGCCAGGTGGGCGAGAGCCTGGGCTGGATCACCCGGGAGGTGGTCCACAATCTGGACGAGTGGGTTCTGCTGACCGATGTGCCCGGCCGACTGACACGGATCCTGCCCGACGTGCCCTTCGATATCGACGTGACCGACCCCGTCCAGGTCGAGGCCATCGAAGGGCGATGGCCGGACCTCGGCGTGGAGGAGTTCCCGCTGAACTGGATCCTCGAGAACGAGCTGGCCCGTCATCTCCGCCGGTTCCAGGCGCTGAACCCTCTGTTCGCCGAGGTGTTCGTGACCGACGCCGAGGGGCGGCTGATCGCCTCGACCAACAAGACCACCGACTTCTGGCAGGCGGATGAGGACTGGTGGCAGCAGGCGGCCGTCCGCCCCGCCCGCCAGGCCTGGGTGGAGGGGATCCACTTCGACGAGAGCGCCGAGGTCTTCTCGCTGGACGCGGCCCTGGCCATCCGGACCGGGCAGGAGGCCGATGGCGAGCTGCTGGGGGTGATCAAGGGCGTGCTCGACGCGTCGGCCATGATGCGCCTGCTGCGCGAGCCCGGCCACGAGGTGCGGAGCCGGACCCATGTGGTGAAGCGCGACGGGCATATCCTGGCCCGCCTGTTCCTGCATTCCCCGGAGCCCATGGCCGAGCAGTTCGGCACGGAGTTCCTTCCCGAGGGGCCCGACCCTGCGCCGGGCTGGACGGTGGCGGCGCTGGAGGGCACGGCGGCGGACCTCATCGGCTATGCCCCGCTCGCCATCGATCCCAACGGGGACCGGCGGCTGGCGGTGGACCAGGTGCGGCCGATGTTCGTGCTGGTGCACGACCGCCGCGACTCGGTGCTGGGACCGGTCCATCGCTATCTGCGGTCGCTCACGGTCTGGGGCATCGCGCTGGTCTTCGGGTTCGCGGTGCTCGGGCAGGCCATCGCCGACCGGAGGATCCTGGCCCCGCTCGGAGTCCTGCAGCGGGCCGCCCGGACCATCGCGGAAACCGTCCAGACCGAGGAGGGGGGCGCGCCTCCCAGGCCTCCGGATCGGAGGCGGGTCCAGAGCGGCCTCCGGGCGGTGCAGCGGATCCGGACGGGTGACGAGATCGAGAGCCTGGCCTCCGACTTCGGACGGATGGCCCACCGGGTGATGCGCTACCATGAGCACCTGGAGGCCGAACTGACCCTGAAGACCGAGGAGATCCAGGCCGACCTGGAGCTGGCCCGCGAGTTCCAGGAGTCGCTGCTGCCCTCGGCCTACCCGGAGATCCCCGCCCCCGGGGCCGATCTCCCCCTCGCCCTCCGGTTCTTCCATCTCTACCGTCCCGCCCTCTGGATGGGCGGCG
>PXDE01000530.1 GCA_003566475.1 PVC group bacterium
GGCCCAGCGGGCGATCCGGGTGCAGGCGGCGGAGGTGGCCACCTTGAGGCTGGTCACCACGCCAGGGGCGACCTCGTTCTCGATGCCGCTGTACAGGCCCTCGGTGTTCTCGCGGATGATGACCAGGTCGACATCCTGAAACCGGGTGGCCACCCCGGGCAGGCTGCGCACCGGGCGAACGGCCGCGTAGAGGTCGAGGGCCTTGCGCAACTGGACGTTGACGGAGCGGAATCCCTTGCCCACCGGCGTGGTGCAGGGTCCCTTCAGGGCCACCCCGTGCTCCCGGATGGCGTCGAGGGTGGTGGCGGGCAGCACGTCGCCCGCCTGTTCGAGGGCGGCCAGCCCGGCCGGATGGGTCTCCCAGGCCAGGTCCGCGCCGGCCGCCTTGAGGATGTCGAGCACGACCTCCGCGATCTCCGGGCCAATGCCATCGCCGGGAATCAGAACCAGGGTGCGGGTACTCATGAGGGGCCTCCAGGGTTGCGCAAGGCAGTGGCGATGCGGATGAGCTGATGGACCACGCCGCGCACCCGTTCGCGGGCCGCGTCGGCTTTCAGGCTCCCGTCTTCGGAAAAGGCGTCCCCGGCCCGGCTCAGCGCGAACTGGGCAGGCACCACCAGCACGCCCAGCGTCTGAAGGATGGGGCGCACCAGGCTGAGGCTCCGCAGGCCGCCAAGGGCCCCCGGCGATGCGCTGAGCAGAGCGGCCACCTTGCCCTCGAAGGCGGAGCCCTGGCTCGGATTATCCGGCTCGGCCCGACTCAGCCAGTCGAGGGTGTTCTTGAGCAGCGGGGTGATCGAGGTGTTGTATTCGGGGCAGGCGAGGAGCAGACCGTCGGCGGCGGCCATGCGGGCGTGCAACTCCCGGGCGGGGGCAGGAATCCCCTCCGCCTTCTCGAGGTCGCCCTGATAGAGGGGCAGGGGGACCTCCGCCAGCTCGACCACATCGACCTCCGCGCCCTCCTCGCGGACCAGGGCGGCGGCCACCGCGAGCAGGCGGCGGTTGAAGGATTCGCGCCGGGTGCTTCCGGCGAAGGCGACAAGGCGTAGGGGGCGGGACATGGAGGCTCCTCGAACGGGGGCCAGAGCGGGATTGCCGATCCGGCGAATCCGCGTACCATGGCACGGCATGAACACATTACAAGCGCGAGTTGGGAAGAATGCCGTGGTCAGGATCGGGTTGATCGTTTTGACGGGTCTCGCGGTCGCCGCCCAGGGCGCGGAGATCCGGATCGACGGCCGCGATCTGGTGGTCAACGGCCAGGCCGAGATCCCCCTCGGCCTGTTCGGCGTGCATGCGGTGGGCATCACCCCGGAGCGGGTCGAGGACATGGGCATCACCGCCTCGCGGCACATCCATTTCCATCCCGGGACGGGGGTGACCGCGCTCGACCGGGAGGGGAACGTCCGGCCTCCGTTCGACCGGCTGGCCGTGGTGATCGACTGCATGGGCGACCGCTACGCCCATGCCACCGTCCTCGACAACCCCAACTACGAGGAATTCTTCCGCCGGATCGGGCGGGCCTATGCGGAGCGCTGCCTGGAGGCGGGCTACCGGGGATTCGTCGAGTTCTGGAACGAGCCCTACCTGAACTGGGCCGAGCGGAGCCGGGGCAGCGCACGCAACAACTATCATCCCCGGTTCTACAACGTGGACGAGGCCACCGAGGGCGGGCGGGTGACCATCCGGGGCTGGGACCAGCCCACCGAGCATCTGCGCTGGCGGCGGCTGTGGGCCCGGGGCGAGGACGGGCGCATGGGCTGGGGCGTGCCCATCCCCGAAGGCCTCGGACCCGGCGACACCTTCCGCGGCCGCAACACCTGGTACTGGACCAACCGGGCCGAGCAGGAGTTCACGGTGGTCGAGGAGTGGCATCCGGTGGACATCCATGCCGAGTCGTGGTGGTCGGGGCCGCAGAACTTCGACTACTACCTCCGGATGTTCCGGCCCTGGGCGGAGGAGATCCGCAAGGTCAATCCCGAGGTCACCATCATCGCGGGCTGGGACTTCGGGCTCCACCATGGTGACTGGGGGGTGTGGCGGCAGCTCACCGCGCCGCTCATCGACGCCGCGCCCGAGCTGATCGACGGTATCGCCGAGCACCACTACGGGGTGGACACCCGCTGGGTGCCGGTGTGGTACGAGGTGATCGCCCACTACGGCCAGGTGAAGCACGGGCGCCGGATCCGGGGGTACAACACCGAATGCGGCGGCCGGCTCGACCCGGCGGTGCATGGGATCGACGCCGCCCCCGCCGACGCCCGCGAGCGCATCCTCCGCGACGCGGCCGAGGCGACCTACGAGCTGCGCGACATGATCGAGCTGGCCGCCCGGGCTCCGGACAAGGTGGGGTCGCGCACCTCGCACCACGCCGACCGGAAGCCGGGCGTGGTCGAGGCCTTCCGATTCCTGCGCGATCTGCGGGGCACGCTGATGCACACGGCCTCGTCGGACCCCGAGGTGTGGGCGGTGGCCAGCCGCCGCGATGACGCGCTGGTGGTAATGGCGTTCAACGACGCGGCCGGCCCACGCACGCTCGCGTTCGACATCCACGCGCCCCGGGGGGCTACCCTGGGGGCGGGCACGGTGTCCTGGCTGGAGGCCGGGGAGGGGGGCCTGGTCACCGCCTCGCGTCCGTTGGAGGCGGATGGAGTGTCCGTTCGGCTGACCTGGGATCTGGAGGCCCGGCAGGCCCTCAAGGTGGTGCTGCCCCTGACCGGGGATCCGACCCCGGCCCGGGTGGTCCGGACGCAGCATTTCGGTGGGGAGGTGCTGGAGATCGTGGCCCCGGGCGAGGCGCTGGAGGTGACCGTCCCGCTGCCGGAGGGGCCCCGTGCCGAGGCGGCCTGGCTGCGCCTCGTCCTGGACGGGGCCCAGCCGCCGGGTCTCTCCGTGCGCCTCAACGGCAAGGAGCTGACCTTGCCGGGCATCGGCTTCGTGACCGATCTCCCGGTGGATCCCGCAGACGTGCAGGCCCGGAACACGGTCGAGATCCGCAACGCCGAAGACGCCCCCGGCCGGTTCCGGATCCCCTCGGTGAGCCTGCTGGTGGACCGGGGGGGTGGGGAGCGGCCGTAGAGCCCAGCCGTTCGAACCTCGAATGTCGCAGGAAGGGTTCGGCGTGAAGGGGTCGCGCAGGAATGCCCGACCTACAGGCGGTCGCCCCCCCGAGCCTGTACTACGTACATGCGACCTCGGACGGGCCCTGCGTCCCCCGTCCAGACCTTGGACGAAACCGTCCAGACCTTGGACACCCTCCGGCAGATCTCCAGACCAAGTGCAATCCCAACCCGGTGGCGACAGCGGGACCAGTGGGACCGGACGCCGTGAGAATGTCGCTCACCGTCGCGGACTCCGTCGAGCGGCTCCTACAGGGGTCATGGATCGTGAACGGCCCTTGCTCCGATCTCTAACGGCCGTTCGACCGAAGCCCCCCTTGCGCATCGGAATCCACTCCCGTAAGATGCCGACATGAGGATGGAGATCACTGGCATCCCATAGCCAGCCGGCAGCGGGCACAGGTGTGGCGTAAGTCGCTGATTTCCAGCGCCTGAACACTCCCGGATCGTCCGATGGCGTTCGATATTTCAGGGCCGCGGAATTTCCTCCGTCCCAAATCGTGCCGCATGCTGTCCCATAATCTGGACTCTCGGTCACCCGAAACCGGGCAGGAACGCCTGCTGGGGGGCCCATTGCATCCGGAAGGCGCCGCCTGCTGTCCCATAGGATTTGAGGTAGTCGAGAATGTGGCGGCGCTGCCACAGCACCGCGCGCAGGCAGGTGAAGAGGCGCGTGAAGCTGTGCGTCCAGCCGCTGCATGCGTGCAGGAACCGGAGCAGCACGTACATGAGCAGCGCCGTCCACAGCTGCCATTCGATGGCCTTGCGGCTGTGGCCCAGGAAGTCCCCGAGGTGAAGGGTCTGCTTGATCTGCTTGAAGAAGACCTCGATGCCCCACCGGGACTTGTAGAGATCGCAGATGCTCGAGGCGGCCCACTCGAGGTTGTTCGTGAGGAAGGTCATCTCCCGCTCCTCGCCGTCGACCTCGACGATGGCGACGACCCTCCGCATGCGGGCCGGATAGTCCTTCCTGCCCCGGGCGCTGGCCGCCACCACGATGTCGTCGCGCAGGATGTTGCCCTTGGGCCTTTTCAGGCGCCGCTTCACGCAGCGCAGCTTCATGTTCTCCTTCATCCGGCTCACCCAGAAGACGCCGCGCTGGTCCAGGCCGTACAGGTGCGCGTAGTCGAGGTAGGCCATGTCGAACACGACGATTTCGCCCGCCTTCAGGCCCGCGCACAGCTCATGGGCCCTGGTGACGTCATGCCCCTTTGCCGAGTCCACCACCGCGAACGCGGGCAGGAAGCTCTCCAGATCCAGCCGCAGGTGGACCTTGGCGGCGGCCTTGCGCCTCCGGTGCTTGGCCCAGTCCATGCAGTTGGCGAAGAGCCGGATCGTGGTGGAGTCGAGCACATGCACGGCACGCCGGAACCGCCTCGGCAGCCGGCCGAACGACCGCCCCC
>PXDE01000363.1 GCA_003566475.1 PVC group bacterium
CCCCCTGGCCACCCCGGCCGCCCAGCTCCGCGACCTCGACGCGGCCGAGCGCCAGGCGTTCGTCCGCCGCTACGTGCGCGAGTTGTCTGAGCCCGAGCAGCAGGTCCTGCTCCTCCGGCTCCAGGAAGGCCTGAGCTACCAGGAGATCGCCGAGGTCACCGGCCGCACCCAGGGAAATGTGGGGTGCATTCTACATCATGCGGTCAAGAAACTGGCCGCGCGGATACGCGAGGCGGGGGTGGCGTCATGAGCGAACCCCTGCACGACCCCCGCGAGGAGCTGCTGACCTCCTACCTGCTCGGCGACCTGCCCGCCGACGAGGCCGAGGCGGTGCGGACCTGGATCGAGGGCGACGACGACGCCCGGACCGTGGCCCGCGAGATTGAGGCCACCCTGGGCCTGCTCCGCGAGACGCTCGCCCCCGGCGACGCCCCCGAGCTTGAGCCTCACCGGGTGGCCGCCGTGTTCGCCGCCAGTCCTCGGAACCGGGCGCCCGAGGCGGCGGTGGTCCGGCCGCCCCGGTCCTTCTGGACCTCCTGGCCCATGTGGGCCGGCGCGGCCGCCGCCGCCTTCGTGATGGCTCTGTTCGGGCGCCTGCTGGTGACGGACACCCTTCGCGTGGGGCACCGGGGAACGACCGAGGACGGGTGGTACGGTGAGCGTGTCAAGCGGGAGAGCGGGGCCCAGATGGTCTTTATGGAGAGGGCGGCTGCGCACGTCGACCTGGATGACGTTCCAGCGACGCGGGATCGCACCTACGCCTACGATCAGCTCTTCGAGTATTCCGGGGCCCCCCCGGATGTCCAGGCCCCGACCGACCCCATGGTCTTCCGCGGCGGCGGCCGGGCGCCCGTGCCTGCGGACGGTTTCGCGGAAGCGCCTGGCTTCGGTGGTCTTCCCGCCGCGCCCCGGCCCGAACCCGCCGCGCCCCCGGCTCCTGATGATATGGCAGGGCGGTGGCGGAGGGCGGCCGAAGCCGACAGGCTGGGGCAGGACGAAATAGCCAGGCGGTCCCGCGTTCGCGTCGACGAGGTGGCGGTTCCGCAGGACGCGCCTTCGGCCGACCGTGATTCATGGCGGGTCGACCCGGGTGACGTGGCGTCCCTGGCTCAGCGGGTCGCCGACCCCGCCCCGGGGCGCGGACGTGAAGGCTGGGAGGCCGAAACGGCGAGCGGCGCGATAGGAGGGGCCGTTCCCGCCCCCGCGGCACGGCCGGCCCTAGCCACCGCGCCGACGCCTCCCCCCCGGGCTGAGATGGCCCGACGGCCGGCTCGCCGCCCCGACGACGAAGAAGGGGACAGCCCGGATTCCTCGCACCTGGCCGATCCTCGCGATGTAGAGGCGCGGACGATCGCCGGTCGGGAGCAGGTGGTCGTCCTCGAACCTCGCCCGCCTCCGCCCGCAGAGTCCCAGCTTCGGGCGGGCGAAGCCCAGGAGTCTTACGCTAATGGACGTGCTCTGGGCCTCATGGACCGGGCGTATGTCCCCCCGACGCAGACCGAACGCGAGACCTTCGAACGCCGCCTCCAGGCGCTCCGGGCCGCCCCGCCGCCCCCCGCTCGCCCGAGGGAGGAGGCCGAGGCTCTGGCCAAGCTCGCCGATGTGGCCATTCCCGGGCTGGACATGTCCAAGGCCACCGTCGAGGAGATGGTCGACCAGATCAACCGGTCCCTGCGGGCCGCCGATCCAGAGGGTCGGGCGCCCACCGTGACCTACCGGGCATTGCCGGGCCCGGTTATGCATGCCGAGGGTTCGGGGGCGCTTCCGGCCGGTGCCGGGGGTCCGTTCGATCCGTTCGATCCCTTCGCCGCTCCTTCCGATGCGGAGTCCGCCCGGGAAAGGCCCGCCGCCCCAAGGATGGCCGAACCGACGATTTCGCTGAGCCTGAGCGAAATCAGCGCAAAGGATGCCCTCCAGGTGGTGGCGGAGCTTGCCGACCTGAGGGTCACCGAGGCGGACGGGCAGGTCGTGCTGACTCCAAGGGTTGCTATGATCGGTTCGGTGGTGACCCGAACCTACCCAGTTCGGCCGGGTCTGATGGAAGCCTTCCACGGAGTGGTGGAGGGGCGAAGCGAGCCAGCCGACCAGGACGCGGGAGTGGCGCTCCGGCGCGATGACGCCCGGAAGTTCTTCTCCCAGCTCGGGGTGCCATTCCCCGAGGGAACCGCGGTACGCTACATCCCGCAGCGCTCCTTGCTGGTGGTGACGAACACGCGCGAGAATCTCGACCAGGTGGAGCGCATTCTCAACGCCGTGGATCCGGAACTCGACCTTACGCCGCAAGAACCGGTCAAGATCCCGGAACCTCCCGTGGATCCGGAGACCCGCCGGACCCTGGACCAGATGCGGGAGATCCGGATTCCCAGCCTGGAGTTCACCCGCGCCAGCATTCCCGAGGTGGTCCGCAACCTCTCGGAGCGGCTCCGGGCCGCTGGGGTCAAGGGGCACGGGCTCAGCGTCGCTCTGGATGGCGGATACCATCCGGACGGTCCGGTGGCTGCCCGGGCCCGGCTTCGGGCCGTGGAGCAGGGGACGCTCTCTGTTTCGTTGAGCGAGATCAGTCTCCTGGATGCGATCCAGGTCATTAGTGAGCTCGCGGACATGAACCTTGTCGTCTCGAATGGAGAGATACGAATGGTTCCCAGGGACGTGCTGACGTCTCCTCCTGAGACGAGGCGGTTCGATCTGTCCCCAGCGGAGCTCCAGAAGATGGCTCAGGTCATCGGGGTTCATCAGGCGACCGCAACCGACGTGGCTCGGCTGTTCGCCGTTCTCGGTGTGCCGTTCCCGGAAGGGTCGGAGGTCCGGCTGCTTCCGGATGGCCGGGGGATCGAGGTGACCCACCTTCCTGGCCAGCTTTCGGTCATTGAACGCATCCTGGAGCAACTCCAGACCATGCCGGCTCCCGAAGAGGACGATCCCGAACCGGAGGCCCCGGGCCAGGCCCGGGCGATCGGGGTAAACCCGGTGGTGCTGACCGAGCAGAACCGGTTCTCGACCTTCGCCATCGACGTGGACACGGCCAGCTACACCCTAACCCGGCGGCACCTGGCCGAAGGCATGCTCCCCGAGCCGGAGCTGGTGCGGACGGAGGAGTTCGTCAACTTCTTCGAGTACGACTACCCCCCGCCCCTGGCCGAGACCTTTGCCCTCCACCACACGGTCGGCCGCACCCCGTTCACCGAGGGGCGCCACGCGCTCAAGATCGGCCTCAAGGGCCGCCGCCTGGGCCGCGACGCCCAGCGCCCGCTCCGGCTCACCCTGGTCGTGGACACCTCGGGCTCCATGAACCGCGACGACCGCATGGGGCTGGTCAAGACCTCGCTGTCTCTGCTGGCCCGCGAGCTGGGGCCGCGCGACATGGTGACTCTGGTCTCGTTCTCCGACACCGCCCGGCTCCTGTTCGGCCCGGCCCCGGTGGGGGAGGGCGGGGCGAGTCTCATCCGGGCCGTGGAGGCCCTGCCCACCCGGGGCGCCACCAACCTCGAGGCCGGGCTGCGGCTGGGGTACGACCTCGCCGCCCGGCACTTCGACAGCGCGGCCGAGAACCGGGTGCTGATCCTGTCCGACGGCGTGGCCAACCTGGGTGAGGCCGAGGCCGACGCGCTGCTCGCCCGGCTCGAGGCGGCTCGCGACCAGGGCATCACCTGCGCGGTGTTCGGGTTCGGCGTGGGGGCCTACCGCGACGACCTCCTGGAGCGTCTGGCCAACCGGGGCGACGGCAGCTACCACTTCGTCGACCATGCCGACGAGGCGCGGCGGCTGTTCGTGGACCGGCTGTCCTCCACCCTGCGCATCATCGCCTACGACGTGAAGATCCAGGTCGAGTTCGACCCCCGCCGGGTGCGCTCGTGGCGGCAGCTCGGCTACGAGAACCGCCAGCTCACCAAGGAGCAGTTCCGCGACGACTCGGTGGATGCGGGCGAGGTGGGCTCCGGCCAGGCGGTGACCGCCCTCTACGAGGTCGAGCTGCACGGCGATCCCAGCCTCCCGCTGGGCGTGGTCCGGGTCCGCTACCGTGAGGCCCATCAGGGGCCGGTCCACGAGATCGAGAGCCCATTGCACGGCCGGGACACCTACAGCCGGTTCGACCAGGCCCCGGCCCGGTTCCGCCTCGCCGTGGGGGCGGCCGAGTTCGCGGAGCTGCTCCGCCGGAGCCCCTATGCTGACGGCGGCAGCTTCCCCGTCACCGCCGCCGCCCTCCGCCCGGTGGCCCAGGATCTCCACCTCGACGCCCGCGTGGCCGAGCTGGTTCGCTTGGTCGAGACCGCGGGAAGGTTGTCGGGGCGGTAGGCGGGGCCAGTGATTTGTGATCGGTGATCAGTGGTCAGTCGCCGCCGCTGGCCCGTTGGGCTCAGCCGGATGAAGGGTGAGACGGCTGGCGCGGTGTGGGATGTGCGATCCGACTTCGCGAGGACGCTACGTCGGACAAGTCGTGGGATGTGGGATGTGGCCTTCCCGTGGCCCGGGGGGGCCTCCCCCCGGGCCTCTGGGAGCCCTCGGGTGGCAGGGGGCTTCTCC
>PXDE01000412.1 GCA_003566475.1 PVC group bacterium
GAGCGGCCGGATGTCCTACGCGAGCAGCACTTCGCCCGGGGCGTGGTCAAGCGCCTCGCCCCCGGCGACACGGCGGAGCTTCCGCTGGTGAAGCGGGGCGAGACGGCGGGGGCCCGCCGGGCCTGGGTGCGGCTGGTGGTGGAGCGGGTGGCCGAGAATGACGGCTGGATCGAGATCGGGGGCCGCCGGTTCGAGATTCCCGCCGCCTTCACCCCGGCCAACGGCCCGGCCATCCGCGAGATCCCCATCGACCCCGACCTCGCCGCCGCCGCCGAATCCATCACCGTCGGGGCCAGCCCCATGCCCCACGGCAACGGGTTCCTGCTGGGCATGGCCAGCCTCGTGGTGGAGCGGGAGCCGTAGCTGCCCGCGCACAACGCCCCCATGCTCTTCCTCTCCCAGCTCTGGCACCTCTTCTACACCGTCGTCTTCCCCATGCTGGCCCTGGCCGGCATCGGGTTCCTCCTGCAGCGGACGCTGGGTCTGGACATGCGCACCCTCACCCGGCTCAACTTCTATTTCGTGGTGCCGGCCATCATGCTCTATTCGCTGCTGACCATCCGGGTCCAGGCGGGGGAGATCGGGCGGGCCATCCTCTTCACCGCGGTGGTCATGGCGGCGATGTTCCTGGCCGCCCAGGTCGTGGCCCGGCTTCGTCGCCTGCCCCGGGACGAGCATCGGGTGGCCGCCATGGCCGCCATGTTCTACAACTCCGGCAACTACGGGCTGCCGGTCATCGGCCTGGCCTTCACCCCCCTGGGTCTGGCCGCTCCGGCCATGGCCCTCCAGGTGTTCGTGATGCTCACCCAGAACATCACCAGCTTCACCGCCGGGATCGCCCTGGCCCAGGGCGGGCGGCTGTCCGGGGTGTGGCGGCACGTGCGGCGGTTCCCGCCTCTCTACACCCTGGCCCTGGCCGGCGTGCTGGTGCTGATCCGGGAGGGCATGGCCCCGGACACCCTGGAGACCTGGACGGGGGCGCTGGCCCCGGTCTGGCAGGTCGTGGTCTATATGAAGGAGGCGTTCTTCGCCATCGCCCTCGCCACCCTGGGGGCCCAGCTCGCCCAGGTGAAGCCCCCCGGCATCCGCCACCGGGTGTGGACCTCGGTCTGGCTGCGGCTGCTCGGCGGTCCGGCCCTGGGCCTGATCCTGGTTCATCTCTTCGGCCTGGAAGGCCTCGTCGCCCGCGTCCTCTTCCTGAGCACGGCCATGCCCACCGCCGTCAACTGCCTGCTCCTCTGCCTCGAGTTCGACAACCACCCCGAATACGCCGCCCCGGCCGTCCTCTACTCGACCCTGATCTCCCCGGTCACCGTCACCGCCTGTCTGTGGCTGACCCAAAGCGGCCGGATCGCCGCCTTTGCCATGTAGGCGACGTCCACCCACCCGACCTCAGAAAGGGACGCGTCTCGTCTCGGGCTGAGCAGGGTCAGTCATCATGTCGTCGAAGGTCGAAGGCGTAGATGCCGTTGCCGCCGCGGACGATGAGGCGGCCGTCAACGATCGCATCGGTCATCTGTGTGTTGTGATATCCCCCAGTGGTGCGAAGGGGCACGTTCCAAACATCGCTGATGCGGCGCAGATCATCATCGGCCGTAACAAACCGATGCCGGTTACGGTCGAACATCACGCGGTCCTCCACACCGGAAAGAATGACCATGCTGCCGAGTGAACCGGGGTCTTCAAGCGAGGTGAACTCGCCTGTTTCCAGGTTGACGCGATACAAGGCGTGATCATCGTGGCCTTCCCGGCCCAGGCTGTAGGAATGGCCATCGTGGATCATCAACGGCCGGCGGGCGGTATGGTCGTGAGCTTTTTCAACCGTCCACAACCGCTCAAGGCCATCGGCGCCGATGCGGAAACCGGCGAGGTGGACGTCATCTCCGCTTTCAGCGTTCACGATGGCGGTCAGGATGTCACCTTCGACGGGAATCGGATAGGAGCGGGGAATGCGTGCCACATCCTTCTGCCAGAGCAGTCTGCCCTCAGCGACCGTGACCGCGCTGATCGTCGGGCTGTTCTTGACAATGACCACCGGCTCGGTGTGGCCGCGCCACAATGATGGCGTGTTCTGGCTTGCGATCACGCCCTCGACCCGCCAACGCTTCTCACCGGTATTCGTGTCGATGCCGACCAGGTCGCCCCCGAAATTCGTGCCGACAAGCAGCCCGTCGACGACGATGCGGGTGCCGGCATGGAAGCTGCCCGCATCCGGCCGACTGTTTTCCGCCAGCGACCGTTGGCGATTGCGCTGCATCCCTTCGTAGAACCCGGGCAGTCCGGATTCCCACACGACTTCCCCGGTTTCGGCGTCCAACGCCCACAACTTGCCCCCCGAGCCGACGGCAAAGACCTTCCCCTCGCCCACGGAAACCGTCGAGCCGGGCGCCTCTTTCCACGTGTTGTAGAGGTTCAGCCCCGTCTGCTCGAAGCGCTGCTTCCACAGCGTGGCCCCGGTCTCGAGGTCGATGCAGATCACCACGTCATCGGCGAGAATCTTCCAGGTTTCGTTGAGTTGACGCCCGTAACTTCTTGCCACGCTCAGGGCGGTGGAGGCATCGCCGGACGGTTCGTAGTAGTGGAGATAGACCTTGCCATCGTAGACCACCGGCGAACCAGCCCCACCACCCGGGCCGCCCGTGAGGTTTCTGCCGATGTTGCTCTGGCCGTAGCGCTGAATCTGCGACCGCGCCGGCGGGGTGCGCTCACTCCTCCACAGCAGCCTCGCCTCGGCTGGGTCATCCAGGAGCGGTGTGCCGGTCTTGGCCGCGCTGAGCGAGTGATTCGGCCCGTGCCAGGTCGGCCAGTTCACTTGCGGCGCCGGGTTGGCCGCGCGCAGTTCCTGGGTGGGGATCCGCCGTCCGCTGACAGCGCCGCCGGTGTTCCGCAAACGGTCGAAGCGGACATCGTAGGTGCCGGTGATATCGAGATCATCAATGCGAAGGTCGAACTCGTAGACGAGTTCCTTCTTCCCCCACTCCTCCGGGTACCCCGGATTGTTCGGATCGAATTTCAGCGAGCCGCGCAGCCGGCTGTCTTCGAGGCTGATCTCGCTTTCGAGGACCGACGTGAGGAAGCCGACGCCTCCGCCGCGGTGGATCGGTTCGACCAGAGCCCCGGCGAGTTTCCCGTCCTTCAACTGAATCATCGCGACCGCGTCCCGGTTCACACCGCGCGATGGCTTGAACTCGATGCGATGGACGGCGTTGGCCGGATCAGCGGCCCCGGCGTTGACGAGTTCGGCACGGCCTCGGATGGGGTGGGTGGTCTCGCGTGTCCCATAGTGGCCGTGGGGATTCTCGTGGTAGACCGTCGTCTGGCCTACGAGATTGTTGAACTTCACCTCACCCTCGAACGTGAAGCGGTATTCACCACTGTGGGGATAGGTGGCCTCGATATCGATGGTGACCTCGCCCTTGATCCGCTCGCCATCAAAGCTGGCCTTGGCCTGGATGTCCTCCCGCAGTCGCCATGGTCGGTCGCGAACGGGGTGGGCGTCGGCCGAGACCAGTTCATCGCCTTTGATCACCAGATCGAGGAATACCTCGCGCTGCCAGTTGGCCGAGGGGCCGCGCAGCGGCTGGCCCATGTCGATGCGAAATCGGACCGGCTGGTCCGCGCGGACGGAGGCCTGCAGCGTCCCCTCGGCCGGGCCGGACCATGCATCGCCGGCGCGAAGAAACCGGATCTGCTCCTTGGTCACCACCGGGACATCGTGATCCAGACGGTCATCGGTGAAGATGTAAAAGCCCGAACCGTAGGTGTGTCCCGCCTCCAGCCCGTAGCGGGTCTTATGCTCGCCGGTGACGCGGCCGGCCTCATCCACCCGGGCATCGACATCGATGACGAGGAAGCGGTTATTCCGTCGGCCCGTGCCGAGCACGACGTCCACGCTGCCCTGCATCGCTCCATCGCGCAGCGCAAGCTGCGAGACATCCACGCGGCTGCCGACGGGGCGGCCGCCGATGTCGACCCAGCCCTGCAGAAACCGGCCGTCCTGATAGTTCAGGTGGAGCGTCATCTCCCCGCCGGCGGCATGATCGGCCGCCTCAAGGTTGATGACATAGCGCTGAAAGTCTTCCGGCAGGGGCCCCGCACCGGCCGGCCCGGCCAGGGGAAGGACGGCCATAAGGGCGATTCCGGGGAGAAGGGAGAACGTTCGCGGCTTCGCATGGATCATGGTGCAGGTCCTCTTGTTGGTCTGTGTGCCCTCCATCTGGCTTGCTCGATGGCCTGGGCGGACGGATCTCGTACTAACGACTTCCTCACCCTGCCATAGCACAGCCAGGCCCGCAAACTCCACCCGTCGGATCCGCAGCGGCAAGGACGCCGTTCACCCATGGGACCTTGCGATTCCAAGGCAGGGGACACCCCTGACTTCCGGGTGCCCCACCGGGTGGCCGGGGACGGCGGTCCGCGTGGACGGCTTGCTCTGGACCGACCTTTCTCTCTAGAGTGACGCCATGGACGCCCGCTGGGCTGAATTCGCGCAGGCCATCTGGATGCC
>PXDE01000084.1 GCA_003566475.1 PVC group bacterium
CCGTCCCGGCGCGGCCGAACGGCTGAACCTGGCCCCCGAGAAGGTCGAGGAGATTCGCGCCCTGCGCGAGGGCGTGGCGGCCGTCCTGGCCCGGCACGGCGAGGAGATCCGCGTCCTGCGCGAGAAGGTCCGCGAAGCCATGCAGGCCGATCCGGTGGACGAGGACGAGCTCATGGCCGACATCCGCAGGCTCGGCTTCCTGGAGACCGAAGTGGCCATCGCCCGGGCCCGTCATGTGCTGCGGCTCCGCGCTCTGGTCGGCGAGGAGCCGATCCAGCAGGCGCGGGAGGTGCTGCGCGAGGAGATCGAGCGCCGGCGCCGCGAGGCCCGGGAGCGGTGGATTCAGGAGCGTCGGGGCGAGAGGGAGGATGGGCCCGCAGGCCGCTCCGACGGCGAGGGCCGATCGCCTCGCGAAGCCCCCTGGCGCCGCCCCGGCCCCGCACCAGAGGGGCGCCCCGGATCGGGCGGCTAGACCCGGAACCCGCGGTGAGGCCGGTGGCTCGCCGCACGTTCCGGGTTCGCGTCGTTGCGGCCCCGCCCGGTTCCGGCTCAGGGCACGCGCTCGATATCCGCCCCGAGCGCGCGCAGGCGCGCGTCCACCGCCTCGTAGCCGCGGTCGATCATCTCCGCCTGGTGGATCACGCTCTCCCCCCGGGCGGCCAGCGCGGCCAGGAGCATGGCCATGCCCGCCCGGATGTCCGGGCTGTACAGCGGGCCTCCGTGCAGCCGGGTCGGGCCCGACACCACCACCCGATGCGGGTCGCAGATCACCACGTTGGCCCCCATGCCGATCAGCCGGTCCACGAACACCATCCGGCTCTCGAACATCTTCTCGAAGAACAGGACCGTCCCCGCCGCCTGGGTGGCCAGCACGATGGCCACGCTCATGAGGTCGCTGGGGAAGGCCGGCCACACCCCGTCCTCGACCTTGGGCACCATGCCCCCGAGATCCTTGCGGATGCGGGGGGCCGACGTGCGCGGGACCACCGCCACCGCGTCGGGCAGCGCCTGCCAGGCCATGCCCAGCCGCCGGAACGCCTGCTCGACCACCCGGAGATCGGCCCGGGTCTCCGGGGCCACCGGCACCCGGAGCGAGCCGCCGGTCACCGCCGCCGCCGCCAGATAGCTGCCGATCTCCACATGGTCTGGGGCGATCCGGTGGGTGGCCCCGTGCAGCGGCTGGCCCCCCCGGACGGTCAGCCGGTTGGTGCCCAGCCCCTCGATCGACGCCCCCATGGCCACCAGCAACCGGGCCAGGTCGGTCACATGCGGCTCGCAGGCCGCGTGGAACAGCACCGTCTCGCCCTCGGCCAGGCAGGCCGTCATCAGCAGGTGCTCGGTCGCGGTCACGCTCGCCTCGTCCAGCAGCAGATCGGCCCCCCGCAGGCGCTCCCGGCGGAAGATGAACGTCTCGCCCGTCTTCGCCCGGATGCCCAGGGCGGCCAGGCCCTGGAAGTGGGTGTCGAGGCGGCGGCGGCCGATGATGTCCCCGCCCGGAGGGCCCAGCGTGGCCCGGCCCATCCGCGCCGCCAGCGGCCCGGCGAGAAGGATGGAGGCCCGGATCTGACGGCACAGGCCATCGTCCAGCCGCGTCCGGCGAAGGCCTCGGGCGCACAGGGACACTCGCCGCCCCCGCCGCGAGACCTCCACGCCCAGCGCCGCCAGCAGCTCCAGCATCACCGCCACATCCGCGATGGCCGGCACCTCGTCCAGGACCACCGGATCCTCGGTGAGCAGACAGGCCGCCAGCATGGGCAGGGCCGCATTCTTGTTGCCGGCCGGTTCGAACACCCCGTCCAGAGGCCGCCGTCCGCGGATGATGAAACGCGCCATCCCCCGACCCTACCCCGCCCCCTCGCCCTCCGTCGATCCTCCGCCTCCGCATGTGGCCGCGTCCGCCAAGGACGCGGCTACATCCGGGAAGGATCCTGCCCTCCAGCCCGCCCGCTCAGCCCACGTCGGGACGCGTCCACTCGATGCGGGCGAAGGCGCTGTGGTTGTGGATGCTCTCCTGGTTGACCACATGCACCCGGAACCACGCCACCCGGGGGTCGTCCCGGAGCTGGGCGGCCACGTTGCGCACCACATCCTCCACGAAAGCCGGGTTCTCGAAGGCCTGCATGGTGACATACCGCTCGTCCGGCCGCTTGAGCAGCGAGTAGACCGGGGCCGACCCCGAGCGCTCCGCCACCTCCACCAGATCTTCGATCCACACCAGCTCCCGGGTGCCGTCGGGCCGGGCCGCCGGGCGGATGGCGATGTCCACGATGCCCCGCTGGTTGTGGGCGCCGTACTCGCTGATCGCCTTGCTGCACGGGCACAGGGTCTTGACCGGAACCTTCACCCGCACCACCACGTCGTCCCAGGTGCCGTTCGACTCCGCCTCGAACCCGCACTCGTAGTCCATCAGTCCCTCCGCCCCGGTCACCGGGGCCTTGCGGGCCAGGAAGTAGGGGAAGCTCAGCTCGATCCGGGCCGTCTCCGCGTGGAGCTTCTTCTTGAGCTCGTGCAGCATCTCGTAGAGGGCCTGGATATGGAAGGGCCGCTGGTGGGCGTTGAGCACCTCCACGAACCGGCTCATGTGGGTGCCCTTGAAATGGCTGGGCAGGGCCACGGACAGCGAGAGGGTGGCCACGGTCTGCTGGGTCTGGCGGGCGCGGTCGCGGACCACGATGGGATAGCGGAGGTCGCTCACCCCCACCCGGTCGATGGCGATGTTGCGGCGGTCCGGGGTGCTCTGGATGTCGGCCAGGGCGGCGGCCTTAGGTTTGGACGGTCGGGTCGAGGGGGTCATGTTCGCTCACTCCTTCAGGATCGCGCCTAGGGTCGGCCAGGAACCCGTCCCTGTCCATTCTAACCCCGCGCTCATCGTAGTCGCCCCGACGGCCCGGGCCTTACGGCCTGGGATACGGGATGCGGGGAGCCAAGATCCTCCGGTCTGGGCTCCGGCCAGTAGGTCGGCCATTCCTGGCTGACCCTCATGAGACGACCAAGAAACGACTCTGGCCAGGCAGATCCCAGGGACTCACCGTCGCCCGCAGAGACTGCTCGCCCGGCCGCGTGCAGGCGTGAGAGGTCGGGCCAGGCTTCGCGCAGACGCTACGCCCCGGCGCGCAGGAATGCCCGACCTACGGGGGCAAGGCGCTGTGGGACAGGCCGATGCCTCGTCCACGAACCGCACCATGGGCGCACATGCGGGATCCAACGTCGGGCTTTGCCCAACGCGGTCCAGGGAGTAGGCTTTCGTCATCTCACGGGCGAGGCGCCTGGGAGATGGAGCCGACATGACAGCACGATGGATCGCGCGGACATGGGTGGCGGCATGGGTGGTCTGCCTCTGCGGACCGGCGCTGGCCGAGCCGGGGCCGCCGGACGGCGACCTGCGGCAGCGGCTGGTGGCCGCCGCCACGCGCGACGAAAACGAGGCCTACGTGGCGGCCCGGGCCGAGGCTCTGGAGCTGGACGACAAGGCGTTCGGAGCGCTGCTGGATGCGCTGGAGGAAACCGGCGCCTGGCGGGCGCTGGCCATCCGGGACGGACTGGAGGTGAGACGGCGGAAGCCCGACATCGCGGAGAGTTTCGACGTGGGCCTGAACCGCGTCCGCGCCAGCAGGCGAACCCGCAGGTTCGGAGGATTCGTGACCTTCGAATTCGCCAGCCTGGTCCTGTTGTATCGGGATCTGGGCCGGACGCCGGAATTCGACGCCTTGCGCCTCGATGCCGTGCTCACGGAACGGGCCGACGATCCGGCACTCGACTGGTTTCAGCGCGGGGAGGCCCTGGTCGCCCTCCGCCGGAGCCTTCTTACGCTGGTGAATCCGACCGAACGCAACATGCAGAAGATGGTCGCGTTGCTTCGGGACCCGCCGGTCTGGGTGCGCATCGATTCTGTGACGAGGCATATTGGTCGGTTCGCGAGGAGCCCTGGCCTTGTGGATCCCTATGTCTCCGAGCTTCTGGATCTGTATTGGAACCTTCGGGAAGGCGGACAGGATTCTCGGGCCCTGCGCGGCATGGGATCCCTGCATGACGCCATCGGCAGGGCGAGCCCCGACCGGGCCCTTCCGGCCTTGAAGGCCATTCGTGAGTTCGAGCGCACCGAAGCGATGCCGAGGGATGGATTCGAGCCATGGGCGATTACCGTAGAGGATGCCCAGGAGAAAAAGCACCGCACGTGGGTTCACCTGCGCGACGCGAAACAGGCCCTGGAGAAGGCGACGGAGGAGGGGCGAGAGGAGGAGGGCAACCAGCTTGCGATCGACGTCATGGAGCTGCGCAAGGCCCACCAACGCTCCTGGGTGGCCTGGACCGCCAAGAGCCTTTGGGACACCCTGAACGAGCACATCAAGCGTATCGAGAACGAGCGGTCGGTGGAATAGACCCAGGATCGCCGCCCGGCGGCGGTCCCCCTACATGGCCTGCTCTCCCGGCATGACCAGGATCCGGGGGATCCGGACGTGGGCGGGCTGGCGGAGCACGAACACGACGGCCCGGGCGATGTCCTCGGGCTCGAGCATCTGCCGCAGGCCCAGCGCCTGGGCCGGATGTTCGGGGAAATGGTCCTGGAGATGGGTCCGGGTGAGGCCCGGCTCCACCGCGCAGACCTGGATCGCCGTCCCGGCCAGCTCCATGCGCAGGGCCTCGGTCAGCGCCTCGATGGCGAACTTGGTCCCCGCATAGGCCCCCGCCCCCGGCCGCACCTTGGTGCCCAGAATGCTGGAGACGTTGATCAGGTATCCCGACCCCTGCCGTCGAAACTGCCGCAGCGCCACATAGGCCATGCGGTAGGCGGCCTCCACGTTGACCCGGACCATGCGGCAGATCCGCTCCACATCGGCGGACTCCACCGTGCCCACCTCCATCACCCCGGCATTGTTGAACACCACATCGCACCGGCCGAAGGCCTCGAGCGCGGAGGAGATCAGGGTCGCGGGCAGTTCGGGGTCGGTGATATCCCCCGGCACCGAGATGGCCGAGGGCAGATCCCGGGCCAGGGCCTCCAGCGCGTCCGCCCTCCGGGCCGTCAGCACCAGGCGCATGCCCTCCGCCGCGAGGGCGCGGGCGGTGGCTTCGCCGATGCCGGAGCTGGCACCCGTAATAATGGCTACGTGGTCGGTCAGATCGTTCATGTTGAAGCTCCGGTTGCGGTGATGACAGCCGAACCATGGCCCGAATCCGTGCGGTCGGCCAGCCTTCCCGCCCGCCGCCCGCCCCTAGCCCCGCCTCCGGCCCTGCCGCACCATGGCCCCTCGCCTGCGCAATTAACGTCAAGAATTAAGGCCTGACCCCTATGGTACCCCTATAAACAAAGGGCAAAACAGAAGGGGTCAGACCTTAATGCTTGACATTAAGGTCTGACCCCTAGGCCGGCCGCAGCTTCGGATCCGGGATGGAGACCCGGGGCGGATTGTGCGAAGGTTTCCTGGTTCCGCCGAACCCGGAGGCCCGACATCCTTATGAAAGCCGCCCTCTTCACCGATCTCCGCACCATGGTCCCGGCCGAGATCCCGGATCCGGCCCCGCCCGGTCCCGGCGAGGTGCTGCTGCGCATCGAGGAGGTGGGAATCTGCGGGTCGGACCTGCACTACTACCGCACCGGGCGGATCGGGTCGCAGGTGATGTCGTTCCCCACCACCCTGGGCCACGAATGCGCGGCCACGGTGGAGGCGGTGGGTGAAGGCGTCGCCCGCCTCCGCCCCGGCGACCGGGTGGCGGTCGATCCCGCCATCTCCTGCGGAACCTGCGACCAGTGCCGCTGCGGGCGGCTCCACACCTGCCGGCATGTGAAATTCATGGCCGTGGCCGGTCAGCTTCCGGGCTGCCTGTGCGAGTTCGCGGTGATGCCCGAGGCCTGCTGCTTCCTCATCTCCGACACCTGGACATGGGGTCAGGGGGTGATGATGGAGCCCTTCGCCATCTGCCTCTACGCGGCCAAGCTGGCCGGAGACCTGACCGGCCAGGCCGTGGGCATCCTGGGGGCCGGGCCCATCGGCCTGTGCCTGCTGACCGCCCTGAACGCGCGGGGGCCCAGCCATGTGGTGGTGACCGAGCCCCTGACCTGGCGGCGGCGGCACGCGCAGAACCTGGGCGCGGAATGGACCGGCGATCCCCGGGATCCGGAGTGGGAGGCCGAGGTCGCGGAGCAGCACCCGGAGGGCCTGGACGTGGTGTTCGAATGCGCGGGCGAGCCTTCCGCGTACGACGACGCCCTCCGCCTGCTCCGGCCCGGCGGCCGCCTGTTCGTGCTGGGCATTCCCGAGCACGACCGCATGAGCTTCGACGCCGACCTTCTGCGCCGCAAGGAGCTATCCATCCACATGGTGCGCCGGCAGAACGACTGCACCCACGAGGCCCTCGAGCTGGCCGAGGCCCGGGGGATCGACTTCGAGCCCATGATCACCCACCGCTTCCCCCTCGACCAGGCCCAGAAGGCCTTCGATACTGTGGCCGACTACCGGGACGGAGTCGTCAAAGCCCTGATCACCATCGGGAGGTGAAGATGAGCGACCCTCTCCTGCTCGCCCTGGACCAGGGCACCACCAGTTCGCGGGCCATCGTGTTCAACGCCCAGGGCGAGGCGGTGAGCCAGGCCCAGCACGAGTTCCGGCAGCACTATCCCCGGCCCGGGTGGGTCGAGCACGACGCCGAGGAGATCTGGGCCACCCAGAAGACGGCGGCGGAGGAGGCGGTGGCGGCGGCCCGGGGCAAGGGCGAGATCCGGGCCATCGGGATCACCAACCAGCGCGAGACGGTGGTGGTCTGGGATGCGAAGACGGGGGAGCCGGTGGGCTCGGCCATCGTCTGGCAGGACCGGCGCACGGCCGACCTCTGCCGTTCCCTGCGCGAGGCGGGCCACGAGGACGAGGTGTCAGCCGCCACCGGCCTGCGCCTGGACCCCTATTTCTCGGGCACCAAGCTGGCCTGGCTTCTCGAGGCCAAACCCGAGCTGCGGAGCCGGGCCGAGGCCGGGGAGATCCGGGCCGGGACCATCGATAGCTGGCTAATCTGGAAACTCACCGAAGGCGGGGTTCACGCCACCGACGCCTCCAACGCCAGCCGCACCCTCCTCTGTCGGCTCGACACCGGCGACTGGGACGACGGCCTGCTCGAAACGTTCGGGCTGCCCCGGGCCTGGCTGCCCGAGGTGGTGGACAGCTCCGGCGAGATCGGCGAGGCCACCGCCCTGGACGGGCTCCGGGGTGTGCCCATCGCGGGGGTGGCGGGCGACCAGCAGGCGGCCCTGTTCGGCCAGGCCTGCCTCGAACCCGGCCTGGCCAAGAACACCTACGGCACCGGCTGCTTTCTGCTGATGCCGGTGGGCGACCGCCCAGTGGCCTCGCGGCACCACCTGCTGTCCACCATCGCCTGGCGGATCGGCGGCCGCACCGAGTACGCGCTGGAAGGATCGGTGTTCGTGGCGGGATCGGCCATCCAGTGGCTGCGCGACGAGCTGGGGGTGATCCGGTCGGCGGCGGAGTGCGACGAGCTGGCGGGCACGGTGGAGGACAGCCACGGGGCGGTGCTGGTGCCGGCCTTCACCGGCCTCGGCGCGCCTCAGTGGGATCCCTACGCCCGGGGGGCTCTGCTCGGGCTGACCCGGGGCGTCAACCGCGCCCATCTGTGCCGGGCCGCGCTCGAGGCCATCGCCCTGCAGACGGCCGACCTCGTCGACTGCATGCGGGAGGACGCAGGGCGGCCGCTGACCGAGCTGCGGGCCGATGGCGGGGCGTCGCGGAGCCGACTGCTGCTGCAGATCCAGGCCGATCTGCTGGGCATTCCGGTGGTGCGTCCGGTCCATGTCGAGACCACGGCCTGGGGGGCGGCCGGGCTGGCCGGGCTGGCGGTGGGGGTGTGGAAGGACCGCGCCGACTTCTCGGCGTCCTGGCAGGCCGACCTCACCGTCGAGCCCGACCCGGCCGCCGACCCCGCCGCGCTCCGCCGGGCCTGGACCCGCGCGGTCGAGCGCAGCCGGGATTGGGTCCAGGAACCGCCGCGAACGTAGGGCGGGCCGGCCCGTTCAGGGGCTCCGCCCCGCCCCCGGAGGAATCCGACGTTCCATGCTGGACGGCGGGAGGATCTGGGAGCAAACTCCTAGGCGAAAACGCAAACCCCAAGCCAAGGAGCCTGCCGGCATGCCGTTCACCCTTCCTATCGGCGCATCCGCCCCCGACTTTTCTCTCCCCGCCACCGACGGCAAGACCTACGGTCTGTCGGACTTCGCCGACGCCAAGGTGCTGGTGGTGTTCTTCACCTGCAATCACTGCCCCTACGTGGTCGGATCGGACGAGTCGACCCGGGCCACGGCCGAGAAGTACGCGGACCAGGGGGTGCGGTTCGTGGGCATCAATTCCAACAGCCCCAACACCTATCCCGAGGACGACTTCGAGAACATGGTGGTTCGGATGGACTCCCACAAATTCCCCTGGGTGTACCTCTATGACGCCACCCAGGAGGTGGCCCGGGCCTACGGGGCCCTGCGCACGCCCCACTTCTACGTCTTCGACGAGGGCCGCAATCTCATCTACACCGGCCGCGGGGTGGACAAGCCGCGCAACGCGGCCGAGGCCACCGAGTTCGATCTCGACCGCGCCCTGTCCGAGCACCTGGCCGGGAAGCCGGTCAGCGTACCCATGACCAACCCCATCGGCTGCAACGTGAAGTGGGAGGGCAAGGACGCCCACTGGATGCCCCCGGAGGCCTGCGACCTCGTATGAAACCGCTCCATCTGGCCGCGTTCGTCCTGATGCTCCTCGTCGCCGCTGGCTGTGGCCGGCGCCAGGCCTCGGAGGAAACGGAAACCGCTGCGGAGCGGCGGGTTCGGGAAAGCATCGTCGGCGAGATCGAGACGCCGCCCGACGACCCCTTCGGCGACGGGCCAGTCGACATTTTCGCCCCTTCCCGGGAGGAGTGAAAAAAGTTCAAAAAGGCACTATCCAAGCATACGGCTTGGGGGTATCCATGTCGTAACGCTGACATTCAAGGGATTGCGCATCGCGCATGACCCCAGGTGGGAACACAACCGGGCGTCGGGCCGAAAGGCCCGGCGCCCTCCATATGTCGGCCCCCGCTTAGCCGGAACCAGGCAGCGGAACCGCGAACGGACGCGAATGAACGCGAATGGGGACAAGGCGGAACCACAGCCTGGCCGTAGTCCGAACGCACTCACGGAATGGTGAGTGCCCTGCGGCCTCTCCGCCACCCCGCCATTCGCGTCCATTGGCGTTCTTTCGCGGTTCAGGACGGACTGGGGGCGGAATCGTTCCGGCTTAGTGCGCCTCCAGCCAGGTCGACCCGGTCCCCGTCTCCACCTCCACCGGCACGTCCAGCGGAAGGGCGTCGCGCATGTCGGTCACGATGCCGGGCACCAGCGCCTCCTCCTCCTCGTGATGGAGGTCGAACACCAGCTCGTCGTGGACCTGGAGCAGCAGCCGGGTGCGGAACCCGCCTTCGGCGATCCGGCGATGGATGCGGACCATGGCCAGCTTGATCATATCCGCCGCCGTGCCCTGGATGGGGGCGTTGATGGCGTTGCGCTCCTCCGCTCCGCGCACCGTCGCGTTGGCCGAGCGGATGGTGGCCAGCCGGCGCCGGCGACCGAGCAGGGTCTCCACGTAGCCTCGCTCGCGGGCGAATTCGATGGTGCGATCCATGTAGGCTTTCACCCCCGGATACATCCGGAAGTACTGGTCGATGATGTCGCCCGCCTCGCGCCGGCCGATGCCGAGCCGCTGGGCGAGGCCGTAGGCGGAGATGCCGTAGATGATACCGAAGTTCACCATCTTCGCCTTGCGCCGCATCTCGGGCGACACGTCGGCGAGGTCCACCCCGTACACCCGGGCGGCGGTGGCCCGGTGCACGTCGTGGCCGTCGGCGAAGGCCTGGCGCAGGTCGGCATCACCGCTCAGGTGGGCCATGATCCGCAGCTCGATCTGCGAGTAGTCGGCCGAGAGCAGCACGAACTCGGGGCTTCGGGGCACGAAGGCCCGCCGGATCTCCTGGCCCCGCTCGGTGCGGATGGGGATGTTCTGGAGGTTGGGTCCGCTGCTGGCCAGCCGTCCGGTCGAGGTAGCGCATTGGGCAAACGAAGAGTGGATGCGGCCCGTCTTCGGATGCACCGCCGCCGGCAGGGCGTCCACATAGGTGGACTTGAGCTTGGCCACCTCCCGATATTCCAATAGTTTGCGCACGATCTCGTGCTCGGCGGCCAGCGTCATCAGGGTGTCCTCGCTGGTGCTGTACTGGCCGGTGGCGGTGCGCTTGGGCTTGGGCTCGAGGTTGAGGTAGTCGAACAGCACCGTGCCGAGCTGCTTGGGGGAGTTCAGGTTGAAGCTGGTCCCGGCCAGCCGGATCACCTCCTCTTCGAGCCGGACGGTCTCCCGGGCCAGCTCCTCGGATAAGGCGGCCAGGGCGTCCGAGTCGAGGCGGATGCCCTCGTGCTCCATGGCCGCCAGCACGGGGGTCAGCGGGGCCTCGGCCTGCTCGAAGACCCGGGCGAGGCCGGCCTCCTCCAGCGCGGGCCGGAGCTTCCCGAAGAGCTGCCAGGCCACGTCCGCGTCCTCGGCCGCGTACTCGGCGACCTCGGCCACCGGGATCTCGCGCATGCTCTTCTGCTCCGACCCCTTGTCGCCGATGAGGGCGGAGATGCTCTGCGGGGTGTAGCCCAGCCACGCCTCGGACACGATGTCGAGCCCATGCCGCTGGTCGGGCTGAAGGAGCTGGTGGGCGATCATGGTGTCGAAGAACGGCCCGGCCACGGTCAGCCCCTGGGCGAGCAGGATCCCGAGGTCGAACTTCAGGTTATGACCCACCTTGAGCGGCCCCTCCGCCTCGAGGGCGGGCCGGAGCAGCTCCAGGCGGGCCCGGGCCGCAACCGCGTCGCCGGGGAACGGGACGTACCAGCCCGTGCCGTCGGCCCAGGAGAACGACGCGCCCACCAGCTCGGCCTCGAAAGGGTCTAGCGAAGTGGTCTCGGTGTCGAAAGCGAAGGCCTCCTGCCCGGCCAGGTCCGCCGCCAGAGTCCGAATGGCCTCGTCGGTGTCGGCGACCCGGTAGTCGTGAGGCGTGTCGGCCAGGGTCCGGGCGGTGGCGAACAGTTCGGCCTGCCGGGCCGGGCCGGTCGCCGGCGACGGCGTCGCGGCCTCGACCCCCGGCGACGGAGCGCCGCCCTGGGCGGTGGCCCGCCACGAATCCCCGAACAGCCGCTTGCCGAGGGTGTTGAACTCCAGCTCCCGGAACACCGCCTGCAGGGCCTCGTCGTCCCGGTCGCGGAGGCGCAGGTCGTCGAGGGCCATCTCCACCGGGGCGTCGGTGCGGATGGTGACGAGATCCTTGCAGAGCCGGGCCTGCTCCGCGTTCGCCTCCAGGTTCTCCTTCTGCTTGCCCTTGAGGTCGTCGAGGTGGTCGAGCAGATTCTCCACCGACCCGTAGGCCGCGATCAGCTTCTTGGCCGTCTTCTCGCCGATCCCCGGCACCCCGGGCACGTTGTCGGAGGTGTCGCCCATGAGAGCCAGGATGTCGCGCACCTGATCGGTGGACGTCACCTCCCACTTCTCCAGAACCCTGGCCGTGTCCAGCTCCTCGGCGTCGTCGCTGCCCCGGCCGGGCTTCAGGATCCGGATCTTCCCGTCCACGAGCTGGGCGAAGTCCTTGTCGGGGGTCACCATGAACGCCTCCGCCCCCCGGGCGGCGGCTTGGCGGGCCAGGGTGCCGATCACGTCATCGGCCTCCCAGCCCGGGGTCTCCAGAACCGGGATCCGGAAGGCCTCCAGGATGCGGCGGATGAGCGGGAGGGCGGCCTGAAGCTCCTCCGGCATCTCCTCGCGCTGGGCCTTGTAGGCGGGGAACTGCTCGTGACGGAACGTCGGCCCCGGCGCGTCGAAGGCCACCGCGAGGTGGGTGGGGTTCCGCTTCTCCAGAATCTCCAGCAGCGTGCCCACAAACACGAACACCGCCGAGGTGTTGAGCCCCCCCGAGGTCAGGATGGGGCTGCGCATCAGCGCGAAATGCCCCCGGTACGCCAGGGCCATGCCGTCGAGAAGAAACACGCGGGCGGTCATGCCCGCCTACACCGAAAGATCCAGGGGCAGGTCCGCGATGTCCTTGAGCCGTTTACCAACCACCATGTCCTCCACAAACTCCTTCGCGGTGTCGGACGTCAGTTCCCCCACCGCCGCCTGAAGTTCCGGCAGGGCGATATGGTACACGCAGTCGATGTCTCCGGTGCCGAGGGCCAAGGAGGCAAGGCGGCTGGGGAGGGGTTCGGCGGTGACCACGACCATATGCGGGGTCCGGCCCTTGCGGTTCCGAATCAGGTTCAGCGCCTCGGTTCGGGCGTTCTGGGCCCGGTCGCTGCGCATGGTGAGCTTGCAGGAAATGCTTGCGTGCACCAGAGGCAGAGGACAAACGGATCTCCGAAGTGCCGCGTGGCTCGCCACGTCGGCGTCCACCACGTTCGCCGGACCGTTGATGACATCGTCGGGCTCGGGAATTCTCAGGACCACGATGTCCGGGCTGATGAGGTAGTCGATCCCCAGGATTGCCCGAAGTTCCCGATTGTCCTGAGTGGCCTTCCTCAGTTGGGTCAGGTGCAGGTACTGTTCGAATTGGCCGAGGTAAGTTCGCTTTCCTTTGCCCCCGGCCCAGATCTCGAACGTTCCCGGACGAAGATGCCCCAGAGCGAGAAACGTCCGCTCGATGAATCTCTGGCAGGCCTTCTCGAACTCGCGCCCGCTCTGCTGCCCGGCTGGCTTCACCATCGGCTTGCCCATCTTGAGGCGTCCGAAGATAGAGGCCGCGATGGCCACGCTGTCCCGGCTCGCCTTGTCGGCGATACTTGGCACCCCCTTCTTCGACACACTGAACACGTTGGCCATTACGAGATCCTGGTGCAGAGCAGCCCTCTCGCGAGTCAGAAGGGGGGGCATGACACCTTCCCCTGACGAACCTTCCGGCGAACAGGCCTAGGGGCCCGGCTGGAGCCATATCGTCCTTGCTCCTCAATGAGGCGCATCTGAATCGCCTGGTACTGTGCCGAAGAGGCCCCCACCCGCTTTCCTTCGAGCGCCGAGCGGATGCAAAGGCCGACCGCCGAGGCGACCAGCGGGGGAAACGCGTTTCCGACCTGCCGATAGGAGGCCGTCTTGCGGCCACTGAACAGCCAGGAATCCGGAAAGCTTTGGATTCGCGCAACCATGCGCACGGTGAGGCGGGGCAGGCCACGCACAGGGAAATCTGGGCCCGGCGGTTCATCGGCGATTCCGAGGCCATCCACTCCAAGCTCCTTCCAGGCCTGCCGGGCTCGGGTTGGGCCAAGGTCGGGCCCTCCGTGCTTCTTCGAACCTCCCACCACCGTCGGAGCCACCGCCTTCGCCCGGCTGGCCCAGGGAATCGCTCCCGGCCAGCCCCGGGAGGCCATCAGGTCGAGGAGCGTCTCCCCGACATGGTTCCGCTCCTTCTGGGGCGCGGGCCAGGCGAAGCGCTCATGGGCGGAGGACCGCAGCGCCACGAGGAGAAATCGGGGCCGAAGCTGAGGCACGCCAAAGTCCGCCGCCTGGAGCACCGTCCATTCCGGCACATAGCCCAGACGGTACAGCTTGGTGGCCAGATCCCGGCGGTAGGCCTCGAACTTTGCCGCAGCGAACCCAGGGACATTTTCGAGGAGAACGGCTCCTGGCTGGATCTCCTCGATCAGACGCAGCGCGGCCGGGAAGAGATCCCGGTCGTCGTCCGCCCCAAGCTGCTTCCCGGCGATGGAGAAGGGGGGGCAGGGCACGCCGGCGGCGAACAGGTCAATCCCCCTCCATCTCGCCCCATCCACCGTCCGCATGTCGTCCATCCGGACATCCCAATGGGGTCGGTTCATCCGAAGGGTGGTGCAACAGTCTGGGTCGATCTCCACCGCCGAGGCGCACCGGAACCCGGCCCATTCCAGCCCCAGCGCCTGCCCTCCTCCACCCGCGCAGAATTCGACCGCATCAAAGGCCATGGCACCTGGCTCCCTTGGCATGCTTTGCGCTTCGCGAGAATGGTACGAGTCCCGTCATGCGATCAGCCTACCACGACCCGAGCGGGCGGCGAAAGAACGAAGGCAGGCGTTGTGGAGTCGGGGGAGCGAGATGGGGCTCGAACGATGGTCCGACCGCAATCCTTGCCTATGTGGCTTGAACCGCCCTTGCCGGAGGGTTAGCCTCGAAGGATGCTGATCACCGTGTCCATTCCCGATCCCATCTTTGTTCGGGCCGAGGCGTTCGCCCGGCGCCGAAACCTGTCGCGCAGCGCCCTTTTTACTCAGGCGGTGGATGAATTCGTGGCCCGGGAGGTGGCCGAAGACGTCACAGGCCGTCTGAACGAGGTGTACGCTCACGAATCCTCGGCTTTGGACCGGGCCTGGGAGCGAGCGCAGTCCGAGGCCATGCCGACGGAGGATGACCTGGCTTGACGAGAGGCGGGTAATGAGCCGTGGGCTCAGCCTACGCTCGCCACGCCTGCACCAGCTTCGCGCAACCGGCGGTGGCACGTTCAGAGGGTCGGCCAGGAATGGCCGACCTACGTGCGCGCGGCGGTGCTGCGGTTCCGGGGTTCAGCCTTCTGAGGCCGGGGCCCCCTCGGGGCCGCTCCGGGCGGCCCCAGCCCCTGGATTTCCCGGCGGTGGCAGTCGGGGCAGACCCCGTGGGTGATCTCCTCGTCCACATGCCGCTTGAGGTAGGTGTGGATATGCTCCCAGGAACCGTCCGGGCTGTGGATGCGGTCGCACCAGGCGCAGACCGGCAGGAGTCTGCGGAACTGGTCCATGGTCGCCCGCGCCCGCTTGAGCTCGGTGATGTTGGTGGCGAGAAGCACCGCGCCGACGATGGATTTCCCTCGACGGTAGGGGGCCACCCTCGACTGGTACCAGGCCGTGCCACCGTCCGGAGTTCCGGTCTGAACCTCGTAGTCGATGGTCTTCCCGGCGGACAGGGCCGCCTCCAGCGCGGCCATGAACACCGCCTTCGACTCGGGAACCATGATCGCGTCGGCCCGCATGCCCAGCACCCGATCCAGATCGTAACCGGGCTCCACCCGGCTGATGTACCGGATGACCCCCTTGCGGTCCACCAGGATGACAATCTCCGGGATGTTCTCGAGGATCAGGTCGAGGGCGTCGGCGTCATCGTCCGGGAACAGGGTCGCGGGGGCGTTTTGGCAGGCGTGCCGTCGCGAACGGGTCCCGGCGGCGCGGCCGGGGCGAGTCGTGGAGGTTCCAGATGCTGGCGTTGGAGGCGACATGGGAAGCGGCAACCTACGGCAGGCGCCCGCCTGCTGCAAATCGGGCCGGGCTGGCCGCAGCGCCTGGACCGGCGTAGGCTCCGCCCGTGCACCACCTCCATCAGTCCCAGGATCTCCCCGTGTCCCCGGCCGAGGCCTGGGCCTTCCTGAACAACCCCGCCAATCTCAAGGAGCTGACGCCACCCGAGCTGGGTATCGAGCTGGTGTCGGACCTTCCGGGCACGATGCACGACGGACTGCTGGTGGAGTACCGGGTCCGGCTCCCCCTCCTGGGCTGGTCGCGGTGGGTGAGCGAGATCAAGCATGTCGAGCCCGGCCGCCGGTTCGTGGACGAGCAGCGGCGAGGACCGTACCGGTTCTGGTACCATATGCACGAGGTCGAGCCGAGGCCGGAAGGGGGCTCGCGGCTGATCGACCGGCTGACCTACCGCCTTCCCGGCGGGCCGTTTGGCCGGCTCGCCCACACCCTCCTCGTTCGCCGCCAGCTCGAGCGCATCTTCGCCTTCCGGCGCCAGGCGCTGGCCGCGCGCTGGCCGTCGAGTTCCACTCCGGTCGGTCGAGCCTTCTGACTTTCGCGGGGTTCGTGTATTTCGTGGTTCCCTTCCCGTTCCCGGTCCTACCCCGCCGTGCCCGCGAGCTGACCGCAGGCGGCGGCGATGTCGGTGCCGCGCTCCACGCGCACGGTGCAGGGCACATGGCGGTCGCGGAGCGCCTTCTGGAAGGCCCGCACCCGCTCGCGGTGACTGCGGGCGAGGGGGGCGCCGGGCACGGGGTTCCAGGGGATGAGGTTCACGTGGAAGAGCTGGGGGGGCAGGGCGTGCGCGGGGTCGCGCAGCACCTCGGTCAGGAGGCGGGCCTGCTCGGGCCGGTCGTTCTCCTCCTGGAGCAGGACATACTCGAACGACACCCGGCGGCGGGTCTGTTCGAGGTAGTCACGCACCGCCGCCAGCAGATCGGCGATGGGGTAGCGGCGGTTGACCGGCATCATCTTCGCCCGGGTCTCGTCGTCGGGCGCGTGCAGGGAGATGGCGAGGTTCACAGGCAGCGGCTCGGTGGCCAGGCGCCGGATGCCGGGGACCAGCCCCACCGTGGACACGGTGAAATTCCGCGCCCCCAGATTGAACCCCTGCGGATCGTGCAGGCGCTCCACCGAGGCCCACCAGTTGGCGTAGTTGTTGAACGGCTCGCCCATGCCCATGAACACGAGGTTGGTCACCCGGTCGGGATGGCCCGGGTGCTCGGCGGCCACCGCCTTCACCTCCCGGGCCGCCCACATCACCTGCTCCACGATCTGGCCGGCGGTGAGGTCGTGAAGATGGCCCAGCTTCCCGGTGGCGCAGAAGGTGCACCGCATGGGGCAGCCGGACTGGCTCGACACGCAGACGGTGGCCCGGTCGGGATAGACCATCAGCACCGTCTCCACCGGCGATCCGTCGGGGAGCTGGAGGAGGATCTTGCGGGTCAGCCCCTGATCCGCCCGGAGCACGGTGACCTCGCGCAGGGTCCGCACCCGGGCCTCGGCCTCCAGGCGTTCGCGCAGGGCCTTGGGGAGGTCGGTCATCTCGGCCCCCCCGCCCGCATGATTCACCTGGAGCTGCCGGTAGATCTGCCGGGCCCGGAATGCGGGCTGGCCCCATGAGGCCATAAGGGCCTCCAGGTCGGCGGGGGTCAGGTCGAGAAGATGGGGCGCAGGGGAGGCGGTCACGTCGGGAACCTACCACAAGGGGAGGCCGGAGACGGCGGAGGAATGTCCGTCGCCCCGCGATCCCCCTCGCCCCCCCGGCCGGCCTCCGCTACTCTTGGGCCATGAACCGCATCGCCCAGCTCCACGCGCTGGCCTCCGGCGAGCATTTCGACCTGGCGGTGGTCGGGGGCGGGGCGACCGGGCTGGGGGTGGCGGTCGATGCGGCCGCCCGGGGGCTGCGGGTGGCCCTGGTCGAGCGGGGGGACTTCGCCCAGGGAACCTCCAGCCGCAGCACCAAGCTTGTCCACGGAGGCGTGCGGTACCTGCGTCAGGGCAACCTCCGCCTGGTGTTCGAGGCCCTCCGCGAACGGGGCCGCCTGCTCCGCAACGCCCCGCACCTGGTCCGCCATCTCGCCTTCGTGATCCCCACCTACACCTGGTGGGAGGGCCCGTTCTACGGGGTGGGCATGAAGGTCTACGACCGGCTGGCCGGCCGCATGGGCATCGCCCCCTCCCGGTTCCTGGACCCGGAGAAGACCCTGGAACGCCTGCCCACCCTCCGGCCCGACGGCCTGACCGGCGGCGTGGTCTACTACGACGCCCAGTTCGACGACGCCCGCCTGGCCGTGGCGCTGGCCATGACCGCCGTCGACCACGGGGCCTCCGTGGCCAACCATGTCGCCTGCACCGGCCTGATCCGCGAAGGCGGACGGGTCGCCGGGATCGAGGCCCGCGACGCGGAGTCCGGCCGGGAGTTCGCCATCCGCGCCCGCTGCGTGGTCAACGCCACCGGCGTGTTCGCCGACGGCCTGCGGCGGATGGAGGATCCGGCCGCCCCGTCCCTGCTCATGGTGAGCCAGGGCATCCACCTGGTGCTGCCACGGTCCTTTCTCCCCGGGGCCTCCGCGCTCATGGTCCCCCGCACTGCGGACGGGCGGGTGCTGTTCGCGGTGCCCTGGCAGGGGCGGGTGATCATGGGCACCACCGACACCCCGCGCCCCGGTCCCGAGGCGGAGCCCCGGGCCCTAGCCGAGGAGCGGGAATTCGTGATGTCGCACGCCCGGAAATATCTGACCCGCGCCCCGGATCCCGGGGAGGTGCTGTCCGTGTTCGCGGGCCTGCGCCCGCTGGTCCGTCCCGCCGACCGGGCGGCGTCCACGGCGGAGGTGTCGCGGAGCCACCATCTCGAGGTTTCGGCCGCCGGGCTGGTCACCATCACCGGCGGCAAGTGGACCACCTACCGGAGCATGGCGGCGGCCACCGTGGACGCCGCCATGAAGAGCGCCGGGCTCGATCCCCGCCCCTGTCCCACACGCGACCTGGCCATCCACGGCACGCCGACATCGCCGCCCGCCGAGGACGACCCCC